>DASSHJ010000054.1:0-22813 GCA_035692965.1 Nitrosospira sp.
AGTGCCAATTCCCGCGCGTTAGGAACCTCTGCCCAGAGTTCGATGGAAAACCCGGGGGGGAGCTTGATACGGTCGAGCGGCAACGGGCGTGACTGGGCATGAGTGCCGGGCGCGAAGGAGAATAGTGATATAGCGATAAAATGAGTGATGAGCTTTATCATGGAGTATTAGTGTTGAACGGCTTTTCGTCGGGCGAATGAATGAACGGGACTGGCGAAAATGCGTTGAAATCGCCGCTTGAAAATCTCGATTCCGCCCTCATTATTTTAGCCTGATTCTTTCAGGAGGAAACATGGAAGCAACAGTGACCAAAGAACATTTGAATTTCCAGACGGAAGTCAAGCAATTGCTCAAGCTGATGATCCACTCCTTGTACAGCAACAAGGAAATCTTCTTGCGCGAGCTCATTTCCAACGCGTCGGATGCTGCCGACAAGCTCCGCTTCGAGGCGTTGACCGACGGCGCTCTGTACGAATCCGATTCGGACCTCAAGATCCGTGTCAGCTACGATCCGAAGGAGCGCACCATCACGGTCACCGATAATGGCATTGGCATGTCCCGGCAGGAAGTCATCGATCATATCGGGACGATCGCGAAGTCTGGAACGCGGGAATTCTTCAGTTCGTTGACGGGCGATCAGGCCAGGGACGCTCACTTGATCGGTCAGTTCGGCGTAGGCTTCTATTCAGCCTTTATCGTGGCTGACCAGGTCACCCTCATTACCCGCCGCGCTGGGCTGACGCCCGAACATGGCGTCCGCTGGGAATCGGGGGGAGAAGGCGAGTATACGCTTGAGACCGTCGAGAAAGCGGACCGCGGCACCCAGGTTATTTTGCATTTGCGGGAAGGCGAGGATGACTTGCTCAACGGCTGGCGTCTGCGTTCGATCATTCGTAAATATTCGGATCATATCACCCTTCCCATCGTGATGAAAAAAGAGCAGTGGTCTCAGGAAAAGAATGAGAACACGATCACCGATGAGGACGAAACCGTCAACCAGGCGAGTGCGCTCTGGGCCCGCCCCAAGAGTGAGATCTCGCGTGAGCAGTATGAGGAATTCTACAAGCATGTAGCCCACGATTTCGAGCCTCCGCTGGCCTACGTGCATGCCAAGGTCGAGGGCAAGCAGGAATATACGCTGCTGCTTTACATCCCGTCCCGTGCACCCTTTGATTTGTACGATCGCGAGCAGCGCCACGGCATCAAGCTGTACGTCCGCCGGGTTTTCATCATGGACGACGCGAAGCAGTTGCTGCCAAGCTATCTGCGTTTCGTGCGTGGCGTGGTCGATTCGAACGATCTTCCGCTCAATGTTTCTCGCGAGATACTGCAGCAGTCGAAGGACACTGAAACGATTCGGGCAGGGGCAATAAAGAAAGTGCTTGGGCTCCTGGAGGATCTCGCTCAAAGCGAGCAGGAAGAGGAAAAATCAAAGTACAAGACGTTCTGGAAGGAGTTCGGCCAAGTCATCAAGGAGGGTGTAGCGGAAGATTACGCCAATCGCGAACGCATTGCCAAACTGCTGCGCTTTACGTCCACCCACGCGGATTCGGACGAGCAAACGGTATCTCTGGCCGACTACATCAGCCGGATGAAAGAAGGGCAGGAAAAAATATACTTCGTCACTGCGGACACCCTGAAAGCAGCCAGGAGTAGCCCTCACTTGGAAATCTTCCGTAAAAAGGGCATCGAGGTATTATTACTGCACGATCGCGTCGACGAATGGCTGGTTGCGCATCTGACGGAGTTTGAAGGCAAACCCCTGCAGTCCGTCGCAAAAGGCAGTCTTGATCTCGGCAAGCTGGAGGACGAGGCGGAAAAGAAGGAGCAGGACAAGGAAGCGGGGGAATACAAGGAGCTTACGGAAAAAATAAAGGGCGTGCTCGGCGATCAGGTGAAGGACGTTCGGGTGACATTGCGACTGACGGAATCTCCCGCGTGCCTGGTGGCAGACAGCCAAGACATGGGCGGAAACCTGGAACGGTTGCTCAAATCGTCAGGGCAGAAGGTGGACCACGCCAAGCCGATTCTTGAAATCAACCCGCATCATCCCATGATACAAAGCCTCAAGTACGAGCAGAAGCACTTCGACGACTGGAGCCATATCCTTTTTGATCAGGCTTTGCTTGCGGAGGGCGGGCAGCTCGATGATCCGGCCAGTTTCGTCAAGCGGATCAATGAACTCCTGTTTACCAAGCCGTCAGTCATCATTACGCCTTGACCGGCCGGGCTGTTTTTGAATATCCTTCAGCCAGGACTTGGTGGAGTTAACGGGTTGCCGAACAGTTTCTTCTGTGCCGCGTCGTTAATCGCGACGACTGCCGGGTGGGTTAATCGCCGCTCCAGAGAGATGGCATAGAACTGTTCGGCAACTTCATCCGTCTGTCCGACGACTGCGACGCCATGCTCACGCTGTACCTCGTTGGTTATAACGGACGGGGCGATGAAAATTCCATTACCGGCCTGCCCGAAAGCCTGCATGAGCGCGCTATCGTCAAACTCTCCGACGATGCGCGGCTTTAGCTGGCGCATGTCCAGCCAACGCATGAGTGGCGCGCGGACCGCGGCTTCCTTTCCTGGGATCAGCAAAGGCGCCCCGTTGAGAACATTCGGCCATTTCCCCTTGAACCTGGAAGCCAGCTTTGGATCGGCAAAAAATGTGAGTCCGCACTCCCCAAGTTTGTGGCTATAGCCTTTCACATTAGAGCCTGGAGGCATTGGCCGATCCGCAAGCACCATGTCCAGGCGCTGGATTGCGAGCTCGACCGTAAGGCGCACCAGCTTGTCTTCGCGACAGACGATGCGTACGGACTCATCAAGGCTCATTGCAGGGGTTAACAATTTGTAGGCGATCGATTTTGGAACGGCGTCATCGACGCCGACACGAAATTGAATGGCTGGGCTCTCCGGTCGGCTTCGAAGGGCCATTTCCAGCTCGTTGCCGATCTGGAAGATTTCGTCTGCATAAGAAAGCGCAAGCCGCCCCGTCTCGGTCAATTCAAGCCGTCTGCCAACACGGGAAAACAACGGGACGCCAAGCGCCTCTTCCAGCAAGCCAATCTGGCCGCTGAGGGTTTGCGGCGTAAGGTGAAGGCGTTCACTAGCGCGAACAATGCTGCCTGCCTTGGCCACCGTCCAGAAATAGTGCAATTGCTTGTAGTTGATCATGCGGCGAGCGAGGTTACGTGAAACGGAGCCGGATGCGATAGTTCGTAAAAACCGATCATATCATCAGAAGTATACGACTTTTCTTGATGCAAATTCTCATTTAAACTGCCATTATGAATTTTTTAAACCCGGATTTTTTAACCCCGGAAGTTCTCAAACCCAAAGTCCTTAATCCGGGAATCTCCGACCCGGAAATCCTTGACTCTTGTTTCCAACCCGTTTTCCGGTAAGACCGTGGCGAACCGGGATCAGGCTCTTTTGGAAAATTTTTAAAAGGCAGTCGATGCGAGCACCGGTAGTCAGTTGCATTTTGCTGAGCTTGATTTTCAGTTTCCGATTTACGTCTGCTTCGGCTCAACAGCCCTCAACGATACCTTTTATTACCGCTCCCGAGCCATCTTCTCCGGCGCCCTTGTACTCTCCAGAGCCATCTCTTGGTCCGCGCACGGGGAGGCCTGCCGTTGCGCCTCCTGCCATAACCGCACCGCCTATACCGGCTGATCCGGGTGTTCCTTCGACTTTGCCGGATGTACCTCCAATGGCGCCAGGGGGTCCGGTATTCGCTCCGACGGGCCCTGGCGTAGACAGGGCCAAGGGAGAAGCCAGGGAAGCGGCCAAGGCGTCTGGACTTGCCGGGGCAGGGCCGGTGCTTTCCATCGACACTGTACAACGTGCCGGACTCGAGGCCAACGGCTTGGTACGCGCCGCCAGGTCGCAAATAGACATGGCGGAGGCGGGCGTCGTGGGCGCCACGGCCTACCCCAACCCTCAGCTTACATTCATGGGAGGCCCCCAGCATGCGCGGATTCCCTCCGCGCTGCCGGCGAACATACATCGGCAGTTCACTGTTGCGCAGACCATCGAAAACCCGTTCTTGCGAAGCGCCCGAATCGGTTCCGCCGAAGCGGCAGTGGATTCGAGCCGCGCGAACCTTGACCAGGTGCGTGCCGATCTGGCGGCTCAACTGCGCGTTCGCGCTTACGAGCTATTGCTGCGGCAGGAAATAGCCCGTATGGAAGCCAGTATTTATGACATCATGCAGGACGTGCGGAGGCGCATCGCGATAGGAGTCAGCGTAGGAGAAACAGCACGTTTCGAGTTGACAAGGGCAGAGGCCGAGGTGATGAATGCGGCCAGCCGAAAGGAAGCGGCTGAGCTGAATTCGGAACGCGCGAGGATCGGCCTGATGCAGCTTACCGCCGGCGCGTTGCCTTCGAATTTCCAGATAAAGGGGTCGCTGTACGACCCCGTCACCGTGCCGGCGCTCGAAGAACTTCGGCAGGAAGTGCCCGCCGTCAACCCAGAGGTGTTGCGCCTCGAGGCTGAGCAGAACCGCGCCCGGTTGAGAATCGATCAGGAACGCGCCTCAGTGTTTCCTTCAGTTCAAATTTTACTCAGCAACTTCCAGGAAGCTCAGTACACCTCCAATCTGGCCGGTATGCACGTAACCATACCGCTGTTTTATCGACGTCGCGGGGAGATCGATACCGCGGTGGCAGATTCGGCGCGCGTGAAGGACACACTGGATTATCGCCGCTACGAGATCAGCCAGTTGCTCGAATCGGCCTGGCAGGCGTTGCAAATCGCGCGCCGCAGGGTCGAGATGTTCGAGGGGGGAATTGTCAAGGAGGCCGAGACCGCGTTCCGCATTGCCCAGTCTGCCTATGTCCTGGGCGAGCGTGGGCTGATCGAAGTGCTCGACACTCAACGTGTGCTCAGGGGAATACTCGCCGAGTCCTTGCAGGCTCGCTTTGACTTGCACACCGCTGCTGCTGAAATCGACCGGTTGCGTGCCCACTACCCCAAAGAGCAGATTACCGAATGAAAGCAGGTCTCATTTTTTTTATTTCCATTGTGGCATCGCTTCTGATGTCGGGATGCGATAACGGTGAACCGCCGGCCTCCCCGGAAAAAACAGTCAAGCAGGAGACAGAGACCGCAAGGGATGTGAACAGCATCACAATTCGTCCTGAGCTCGTGCCCCGCATCAAGATCGGGCATCCCACAATGGTCGATCTTGCGGATAAATTACAGGTTCCAAGCCGGGTTGAGGTGGACGAGGAAAGGCTCGTTCGCGTGGGATCATACGTTACGGGGCGAATCATCGATTTATATGTCACGCTCGGCGAGAGCGTCAATGCGGGCGAGGCTCTTGCACGGATTACCAGTCCTGAGTTGACCCAGGCACAACTTGCCTATTTGCGCGCGTCTTCGCGCACACTGCTGGCTCAAAAGGGGGCTGAGCGGGCGCATCGCCTGCTTGAAGCGGATGTCATCCCTGTTGCTGAAGTTGAACGGCGCGAATCGGAGCTGGAAGTCGCACGCGCCGAGCTCGAGGCAGCCAAGGACCAATTGCGCTTGCTGGGCGTGGACAGCAGCGTGCTGAAAGAATTGGCGAGGCATGCGCGAATTCTTCCCTCCGTTACCATTAATGCTCCGAGGAATGGGATCATCATTGGACGGAACGTAATCGTGGGACAAGTGGTGCAGCCCGCTGATCAGCTGTTTCAAATAGCTGATCTTTCTTCCGTGTGGGTGGTGGGTGACGTGCCGGAGCAGATCGCCCGCAACGTCAGGGTGGGGCAACATGTGGAAATCCACGTGCCTGCCCTTGGCGATAGGGGGTTCGACGGACTGATCATATTCGTGGCCGACACCGTTGATCCGGCTACCCGCACGGTCATGGTGCGTACAATGGTGGAGAACCCCCAGCGCAGGCTCAAGCCGGACATGCTGGCCAATATGCATATCACCGATACGCTGCATAAGAGCCTGGTCGTTCCTGAGCAGGCAGTGGTGCGCGAGGGCAATCGTGACTATGTCTTCCTGTCGAAAGGCAACAACAGGTTTCTCAGAGTCCCTGTCGAATTGGGTCCGGAAGTTGCCGATATGCGCCCGGTAATTAATGGAGTCACCGTCGATCAGAGCATCGTGGTGGAAGGCGCCTTTCACCTGGACAACGAGCGCAAGCTCGCGGAACTGGAATAAGTGATGCTTGCTTCGATCGTGCGTACGATGCTCAAGCAGCGCCTGCTCGTCGTAGTGGTTGCGCTCGGCCTGTGCGCTGCTGGCGTATTTGCGGCCAAAAATCTTACCGTCGACGCATTCCCCGACGTGACCAACATACAGGTGCAGGTCGCGACAGTAGCGGTGGGACGCAGCCCGGAGGAGATCGAGCGGCTGATTACCGTGCCTGTGGAAATCGCGATGACCGGCCTGCCGGGGCTGGTCGAAATGCGCTCCCTGAACAAGAGCGGGCTGTCGCTCATTACCCTGGTTTTTACGGACCAGACCGACGTTTTCTTCGCCCGCCAGCTGGTCATGGAACGGCTGATCGAGGTTTCGCCACGGCTGATACCCGGTATTACACCCGTTCTCGGACCTGTGTCTACCGGACTCGGCGAGGTGTATCAGTACACGATCGAGCATCCGGATGATGGCAAACGTCCCCTTAGTGTCGAGGAGTTGACCGAACGGCGTACGATCCAGGATTGGGTAGTTCGCCCGATGCTTCGCTCGATCAGGGGCGTTGCCGAAGTCAATTCTATCGGCGGTCATGTCAAGGAATATCAAGTATTCGTCGATCCCAACAAATTGCGTCACCATGACCTGACACTGGCAGCAGTCGACCGGGCGATCGCGAGCAACAATGCCAATGCCAGCGGCAATATCCTGCCCTTGCACGACGAGCAATACCTGATTCGCGGTGTCGGGCTGATCCGTACGCTCGATGACATTCGCAATATCGTGCTCAAAGAGGTGGAGGGCGTGCCAATCTTCGTGCGCGACGTGGCCGAGGTGAAGTTTGGCGGCGAAGTTCGCGTGGGGGCGAGCATCAAGGAAGGCTACACCGAGGCGGTGACGGGGATTGTGATGATGCTCCGCGGTGGAAATGCCAAGCAAATCGTCGAGCAGGTCAAGGAAAAAGTGGCCGAGATCAACGAACGCAAGCTGCTGCCGCACGGGCTTCAGATTGTTCCGTTTTATGACCGCACCGACCTCGTTGACGCCGCGCTGGGGACCGTTTACAAAACCTTGATGGAGGCGCTCGTCCTGGTTGTCGCGGTGCTTTTCGTCTTTCTCGGGAATTTACGTACGAGCCTTGTCGTATGTTCGACGCTCGTCATCACTCCTTTGGTCACCTTCATGGTGATGAATCACTATGGCATGCCGGCGAATCTGATGTCGCTTGGAGGCCTGACGATTGCTCTGGGCATGATGGTGGACCCGACTGTGGTCGTGGTGGAAAATATTTTTCAGCAACTGGGCCAGGCGCGCCGTACGGGTGAGTCCAAGTTTGACATTATTGTCAGGGCGACGGCGGAGGTGGGAACGCCGGTAATTTTCGGCGTTATTGTCATCATTCTTGTTTTCCTTCCACTGATGACGCTGCAGGGAATGGAAGGGAAGATGTTTGCGCCACTCGCTATTACGATAGCCATCTCGCTTACGGTCGCACTGATCGTTTCGGTGTTGCTGTCACCGGTGCTGAGTGCTTACCTTTTGAAGGGGGGGAGCGAAAAGGACACAAAAATTGTCGCTGTCCTCAAGTCGGTATATTTGCGGGTACTCAACCGTGCGCTCGGCTCTCAGAAAGCGACTATTGTCATTGCGCTGGTCTTGCTGTCGCTCGCATTCGTCGTATACCCCTTGCTCGGCAAGTCGTTCATTCCGGTGATGAGAGAAGGCTCTATCACGCCTGTAATCATCCGGGTACCCTCGATCTCGCTCGAGGAATCGATCGAACTGGAAGCAGAGGCGATGAGACTGATTGCAGCTATACCGGGTGTGAAAACCGTGGTATCGAAGCTCGGACGTGGCGAGTCCCCCGCCGACCCCGCATCCCCGAACGAGTCGGATCCGATTGCAGCCTTGGATCTGGAAGGTTCAGGCCGTACGCAGCAAGAGATCGAAGAGGATATACGCAAGGCTCTGACGGTATTACCTGGAGTAAACATCGTGCTGTCCCAGCCAATCGAGCAGCGCGTGGACGAGATGGTCACCGGAGTGCGATCCCAGGTTGCCGTGAAGATTTTCGGGGATGACCTTGAGGAATTGCGCAAACTGTCGGAACAGGTAGCGCGCATCATCCGATCCACTCGAGGAGCACGCGACATCCGTATCGAGCGCCTGTCAGGCCAGCAGGAATTGACGATCGATATCGACCGGCGCGCCATCGCGCGTCATGGATTAAACGTAGCGGATGTGAACGAATTGATTTCCACCGCTATTGGGGGCAAGGCCGTGACCCAGGTGTTCGAGGGAGAACGGCGCTTTACGCTTCTCCTGCGTTTCCCCGAGCGTTTCCGCCATGATATCGAGGCTATCCGCGATCTCCTGCTACGTCCGCCTGGAAATGGCGGTACCAATGGCCTGCTTGCTCGGGGGGGGCAGTTGGTGCCATTGAGCGCGGTCGCCGATATACGGGTTGTCGACGGTCCGGCTGTTGTCTCCCGAGAGTTCGCCAAGCGCCGGGTCGTAGTGGGCGCAAACGTGCACGAACGCGATCTGGGCGGGTTCGTGGCCGAATTGCAGGAGCGCACGGCAAAGGAGGTAATACTGCCCCCTGGATATTACTTTGCATGGGGCGGGCAGTTTGAGAACATGGAGCGTGCCATGGCTACGCTTTCCGTGATCGTTCCCGTTACACTGGCGGTAATCTTCTTCCTGTTATTCATGCTGTTCAATTCGATCAAGCTCGCGGTGCTCATCTTTCTGGCTTTGCCGTTCGCTTCCGTTGGTGGCGTGGTCGGATTGTACCTGACCGGCGAGTATCTCTCGGTACCGGCGTCGGTGGGTTTCATCGCAGTCTGGGGTACATCGATACTGAATGGGGTAGTATTGATCGAATTCATACGGACGTTGCGCTTCCAAGGGCTAAGCGTGCCTGAAGCAGTGAGAATGGGTTGCGAGCAACGTTTTCGTCCCGTGCTCATGACAGCCGCAACAACAGTGCTCGGTCTGGCGCCATTCCTGATCGCAACCGGCCTTGGCTCGGAAGTGCAGAAACCGCTCGCGATCGTGGTAATTTCTGGCATGATCACCGCAACGATGATGACGATGGTTTTAATGCCGCTGCTATACCGTTGGTTTGACGACCAGCCGAAGCTTGAGGAAGAGGCTATTGACGATGACACCAGTCCTCGCCTGAGTCTGCTTGGAAGAATACGTTCGAGATTCAGGAAAAATTCTCCCGCCGTTGGGACGTGATGTCCCTCGGAATGCGTTTTCCCCAAAATCGGAGCATCGAATAACATGACCGATTTTATCTGCTCAACCATGCCCTTATCTCCGTCTACCGCAAAAGATAAAGCCAGAATACTGGCTGAAGCGCTGCCTTATATCCGGCGTTTTCATGGAAAGACGATCGTTATCAAGTATGGCGGCAACGCGATGGTCGAGGAAAACCTCAAACAAGGGTTCGCCCGAGATGTTGTATTGCTTAAACTGGTGGGGATGAATCCGGTTATCGTGCATGGCGGAGGTCCACAGATCGATCACGTGCTGAAACGGCTCGGTAAACACGGAGAGTTTATTCAGGGCATGCGCGTGACCGATGCGGAAACAATGAATGTCGTCGAAATGGTGCTGGGGGGCGTGGTCAACAAGGAGATCGTCAATCTCATCAATCAGCAGGGGGGTCGGGCAATCGGCCTGACGGGCAAGGACGGTAATTTTATTTGCGCGAAAAAAATGCGCGTGCGCAACAAGGAGAAAGCGGGCGAATGGCTGGATATCGGGCAGGTCGGAGAAATCGAAAGCATTTGTCCCACCTTGATCGAGCTGCTGGAAGCCAATGATTTTATTCCGGTCATTGCGCCCATTGGTGTAGGCAGGAACGGCGAATCCTATAACATCAATGCAGATCTGGTCGCAGGCGAGCTGGCCAAGGTATTGTGCGCCGAAAAGTTGATACTGCTGACCAATACACCTGGCGTCCTGGATAATAGCGGCAATTTGCTGACCGGATTAACTGCGCAAAAAGTGGATGAATTGATTGCAGATGGTACGATCTCGGGAGGAATGATACCCAAGATCAGCTCGGCTCTGGATGCGGTAAAGCAAGGCGTCAAGTCCTGTCATATTGTCGATGGGAGGGTGGAGGACGGATTGCTTCTGGAAGTGCTTACAGACGAAGGTGTTGGCACGCTGATAAAGGCGAACTAGCCAAGGTACAGGCGAACCACGTGGACGCCTGTCCGCGTCGACTAGATATGCGGTAGCTGATCGAGGAATTAATGCCAGGCAGATCCGGCGATAGAAAAGATCAAATCCTTCAGGTTCTGGCGGAAATGCTGGAGAGCCCTCGTCCGGAAAAAATAACGACCGCGGCTCTGGCCGCGAAGCTGAATGTTTCGGAGGCGGCGCTGTACCGACATTTCGCGAGCAAGGCCCAAATGTTCGAGGGGTTGATCGAATTCATTGAAAAAACTCTATTTAGCCTGATCAATAAGCTCACAGCGGAAGAGAAAAGCGGGCTAAGCGGTCCCGGGCAGGTCGAAGGCATATTATCCTTGTTGCTCGGTTTTGCCAGGAAAAACCCCGGTATGACGCGGGTTTTGATCGGGGACGCGCTGGTGAACGAGAATGACCGCCTGCAAGCGCGCGTAAATCAATTGCACGACCGGCTCGAGACGACCTTGAAGCAGGCGCTGCGGTTTCAAACAAACGACAAGGAAAACCCGGTCAGTATTGATGTCTCAGCACAGGCAAATATGCTGATGTGTTATGTTGTGGGACGATGGCATCAGTTTGCGAAAAGCGGCTTCAAGCGCGATCCGATGGAGTATTGGGAAGCGCAGCGAAAAGAAGTGCTTTTGGGCTTGGCTATCAAAGTTCCGGCTCACAATCGGGGTTAGCGGCCGGATTGGCGGCATACCTCGCACGAGGGGTCCTTATTCAACTTCGTTGAACGCCATTCCATCGTCAGGCCCTCAAGCATTAGCAGCCGCCCATTCAAGGTTTTTCCGATTTCCAGCAGTATTTTCAGGGTTTCCGCTGCTTGCATACATCCAACAATTCCCACCAGCGGGGCAAATACCCCCATCACGGCACAGCGCATGTCCTGATCGTCTCCGTTTTCCGGAAACAGGCAGTGATAGCAGGGGCTGTTAGGGTAGCGCAAATCGAACACAGAGACCTGTCCGTCGAAGCGCACGACTGCACCTGATACCAGCGGTTTTTTCAAAATAGTACAGGCACGATTAATGGCGTAGCGCGTAGAAAAATTGTCGCTCGCATCCACCACCACGTTCGCATGCAGGGCCAGTTCTTGCAGCCGGTTTTCATCTATGCGCTCGTCCAGTGCAACCACCTTTACTTCAGGATTGATGCGCGCGAGCGTTTTTTGAGCGGAACTTGCCTTGGGCGCTCCAATAAGGTCTGTACTGTGAACGATTTGACGTTGGAGGTTGGTCAGGTCGACTGCGTCGCTATCGCAGATGGTCAGTTTGCCGACTCCGCTGGCAGCAAGATACATTGCGACGGGCGAGCCCAGACCCCCGGCCCCTATGATGAGCACATGGGATCGAATCAGGGATTCCTGCCCTGTGATACCAATTTGCGGTAAAAGTATATGACGGCTGTAACGGAGAAGTTGCTGGTCGTTCATCGATGGGGGGCTTGATTCGTGGGCCAGGGCAAGAGACAGGCCGCGCTCGATAGATGTTTCAGAAACACGCGGCGTAATGCGTTACACCGGGCGCTTCCATAGCGCTCTACGCTTTACTGCTCTTCTTCATCATTTTTGCAGTGCAGCTGCAAGTGAGCGCAAGGGAGCAGATCATGGTTAGCAGACAGCCCAACCCGTTTTATTCATTGCGTCTCCCAGTTCATGAACGGGGAAGCCAGGCAAAACAAGAGGGAAAGCAGGATTAAGAAGGTTAAATAACCCGACAAGGGAAGGGCGCAATGAATCAAGTGCCATCACGCCCCGAAATCTTGATCACAATTACGGAAGCGGCTCTCTAACCTGATTTATTGCGAGGTTACATAGTAGAGAATAGCAAGCAAAGTCACTTCGCCCGCCACGTTCAGTTCGCAACCTTCGCCGCATTCTTCTTTGCCGCATTTTCCTTGAAATAGTTCATTGCCTGGGCCAGCAGCAGATCGCCGCTGGATCCGAACTCTGCAGGCGGTTCGCGCTTCTTGTTTTTCTCTTCATCAACCTCTGACTTGGGTGTCTTGATGACGGGCCTGGGCGCTGGTGCATTTTTTATCGCTTCAAGGCTTTGCTTGATTTCGTCATCTTTCCCATTCGACAAATGCCGGTCCAGATCCGCTTCACGCAAACGCTCGGTTTCGTCTTTCGCAGATTCGTCCACGATATCGGGAGTTATCCCGCGAGCCTGGATGGACTGGCCATTAGGTGTGTAGTATCGCGCCGTAGTGAGCTTGATAGCTGTATTGTTGCCCAGGGGAAGTATGGTTTGCACCGACCCTTTGCCAAAAGTTTGAGTGCCCATGACTATGGAACGCTTGTGATCCTGCAAGGCGCCAGCGACAATTTCGGAAGCTGAAGCCGAACCCCCGTTAACCAAGGTCACCATCGGCACTGTCTTGATTCCCGGAGGCAAGCGCTTGAGGTAATCATTTTTCGTGTCGCGCAGGTAGAATTCAGGACTGGCCTTGAGCTTCATCTTCGCGTCCTCGGTGCGGCCATCTGTATAAACCACAAGCGAATTGGCAGGCAGGAAGGCCGCGGAAACTGCTACGGCTCCGTTCAGCAAGCCGCCAGGATCATTGCGCAGATCGAGGACCAGGCCTTTCATCGGCACCGGGCTTTCCTTGAATAATTTATCGATCGCCTTGGTCAGGTTTTCACCGGTTTGCTCCTGAAACTGCGTAATCCGGATATATCCGTACCCCGGCTCGATCATCTTTGACTTGACGCTCTGGATCTTGATGACGGCTCGCACCAGAGGGAACGCCATGGGCTTGCTCTCGCCTTTCCGTACTATGGTCAGCGTAATGGGAGTGTTAGGCTTCCCGCGCATCCGCTTGATCGCATCGGTCAGCGACAGGCCCTTGACGGCCGTATCGTCCAGCTTCACGATCAGATCGCCCGGCTTGATACCTGCACGGAATGCGGGCGTATCCTCGATGGGAGAAATGACCTTGACGAAACCATCTTCCATGCTGACTTCGATACCAAGGCCGCCGAACTCGCCCTGCGTGCCAATCTGCAATTCCTTGAATGCATCCGAATCCAGATAGGCCGAGTGCGGATCAAGCCCGGTCAGCATTCCATTGATCGCTTCCGTAATCAGCTTTTTATCTTCGACCGGCTCGACGTAATCGCTTTTCACACGTCCAAATACCTCAGTAAAGGCCCGCAGCTCCTCAACCGGAAGAGGGTGCAGGACTTCCTGGGTGTCCTTGTTCGCGACAGCAGAAAAATTGAGGCTCAGCATCACGCCTGCGATGGCGCCGAAAATGACCAAGCCGAATTGCCGCATCTTGTTACCCATAGAAGAATCTCCAGACGGTGTGTTCCTCATTTTATTCTGACCCAGTTCAAGGGGTCAAACGGTTTGCCCTGGTGCCGCAATTCAAAGTATAGACCTGCGCCTTTGCTCACGCCGCCGCTGTCACCGACCGTCGCGATTGTGTCTCCGCCGGCAACCGCGTCGCCGACTTGTTTGTGTATTGCTTCATTGTTGCCGTAAAGGCTCATGTAATTTGCTCCATGATCTACAATCAGAAGATTCCCGAATCCCCTCAGCCAATCGGCAAATACGACTCGACCTGCCGCAATGGCCTTGACATCCGCACCGGTGGGCGAACGGATGAATAATCCTTTCCACGTAAGACCACCCTCGTGACGTGGACTCCCAAAACGGTTTGCAAGTTCCCCTCGCACCGGCAAACTCAGGCGTCCCTTCAATGCCGCAAACGGATTCCCGTCGGTCGAGCCATCAGGGACGCTGTGGTTGGTAAGAGGAGCGGTCGAGGACGAGGGAGCAGAAGGGCGAACCGCAGGAGCAGAGCGAGCCGCGCGGTTTTTCCGGGCAAGCATCTTCGCCAGTTTTTCCACCAGCCGTGTAAGGCGCTCTTCATCCTGCTTGAGCCTGGAGATTTCGCGCCGTTGCTGGTCGGCCTGTAGCGAGATGCGGGTGAGCAGGCTTGCCTGATCGGTTTTTTCCCGCTCGAGCTGTTTTTTATAATCAGCCTTCTTTACCTTGATTTTTGCAATTTCAGCACTTTTTTCCTGGCTTTCGAGAGCAAGGGAATCGAGTTGCTCAAGGTTGTCCCGAAGCGCATCGATGGTTTCGGATCGAGCCCTCGAGATGTAGCTGTAATAATGCAGGTTACGTGCAATCTGGTTTGGTTCCTGGTGATTAAGCAGGAGAGCAAGATACTCTTTTTGCCCGCCTCCGGCTATGTAGCGATGATTGAGCAATTTTTCGAGCTGCGATTGTTGTATTTCAATATCTCTTGCCAGTTGCTCGGATTGGGCGCGTAACCGGCCCAGCTTTTCGACCGCCTTGTCCTGCTCCTGCGCAAGCTTGTTCAGTTGACGATTCGTCGCGCTTATCGCCCGATCCGAATCACGCAACGCATCCGCCACCTCGGATTTTGATTCTTCCGTATCAGCCAGTTCTTTCTGCAGTGCTTCGATTCGGCTGCGCAACTGTTTGAGATCTTCTTTATCGACCTTCTTAAGGTCTTCCTTATCAACCTTCCTGGGTTCTTCCTTGCCCCCCTTTGCGGCGGCATGCAGGAGATGCGGCACAGGCAGCATCATTACCAGAAGAGCCACGATGAGCTTGCGGATCATCTGCACCACGCAGCAGAGTTGGCTATGTATCTGGTGCCGACGAGCGTGACAGTCACAGATGAGGCGCGATCTTCCCCTGGTTGGCAATCGCCCGCATAGCCTGTTCGACTTGCGTCTGGTCGCCCAGATAGTAACTCCGGATCGGCTTGAGGTCATCATCAAGCTCATACACCAAGGGAACTCCTGTGGGAATGTTCAGCTCAAGCACTTCCTCCGCGGAGAGATTGTCGAGGTACTTGACGAGTGCCCTCAGTGAATTCCCGTGCGCTGAAATGAGTACGCGCTGTCCCGCCCGGACCTGGGGCGCGATGGTTTCATTCCAGTAGGGAAGAAACCGCGCCACCGTATCTTCCAGACACTCGGTGAGTGGGATCTCGGAGGGATCCAGATCATGGTAGCGCGGATCAAACCCTGGATAACGATCGTCGTCGCAAGTGAGTGCGGGAGGCCTTATGCTGTAGCTTCTCCGCCAGATGAGCACCTGCTCTTCACCATACTTCAAAGCTGTCTCAAGTTTGTTCAAACCTTGCAGAGCGCCGTAATGCCGCTCGTTCAGCCGCCATGACAGATTGACGGGAATCCACATCTGATCCATTTCGTCCAGGACAATCCACAAAGTCCTGATGGCCCTCTTCAGGACCGAAGTGTAGGCGACGTCGAACCTGAACCCGCCACCGCGCAATAATATTCCCGCGTTTCTGGCTTCTTCCAGACCTGTTCGCGTGAGATCCACATCCGTCCAGCCAGTGAAGCGATTCTCCTTGTTCCACGTGCTTTCACCGTGACGCAGGAGAACGAGTTTTTTCATATATATTTACAAAAATGTTTACAAATGTTTACAAAAGGATGACTTACACAAGGATTAGTTTTTACGGCGAGAAGATTGGATTGATGTGACGATTTTAATGCATTTCGGCCCTCTACGCAGTACGGGAACAGGTGGTAAAAGGCTCGTTTGCTTTTGAGACCCTTTTTTGGTCCTTAATCGGGAACAGAACAGCTGACGAGCTTTTAAACAGGACGAGCTTTTCTTGAATCGACCAAAGGGACAGCGCAACGGATATGTCCTTTGCGGAGCGAAGCGGTTCCTCAGAATGCGGGTCTCTGATAAAATCTCCGGTTGAGAAAAAAAGGAGATCGTCGTGTCATTTGTTCAAAACAATATTGCCCTGATCGTGGCTGCTGCGGCAAGCGGTATTCTTCTTTTATGGCAGATTTTTCGCAAGTCCCGCAATGAGATAGGAACGATGGTGGCGGTTCAGCTCATCAATTACAAGGAGGCATTGGTGCTGGACGTGCGGGAGCGCAGTGAATTCGAGTCGGGACATATTCCCAATGCAAAGCATATTCCAGCGGACAAACTGGAAGAAAGGTTGCAGGAACTTGAAAAATTCAAGAACAAGCCCATCGTAATCATACATCGAGCGGGGGTTAGCACGACCGGCAAGGCAGGTTCTATCTTGCGAAACAATGGGTTTGCGCACGTGCATGACCTCGGGGGCGGGATCGACGCATGGAAGCAGGCAAATCTGCCGATCGTCAAGAAATAAGGCATTCTCTATGGCCAAGGTTATCATGTACTCGACTGCGTTTTGCCCGTATTGTGTAATGGCGGAGAGAATGTTGCGCGCGCGGGGCGTTACTGAAATTGAAAAAATACGGGTTGATCTGGAACCTGCTCGTCGTAGCGAGATGATTGAAAAGACGGGACGCCGGACAGTCCCTCAAATCTTCATAGGCAATACGCATGTGGGCGGTTATGACGATCTTGCCAAACTCGACCGTAGTGACGGGTTGATGAAACTCCTGGCGGTCTGACGTCCGAAACGTAAAGTTTGCCGTTGTACGACCCCGGGGTCTCTATCGTCGAATCACTGATTCACTACCCATGCTTCGAGCAAAGTCCGGTTTGATATCTCTGTCGGATTCCAACGCGTTGCTTTCTGACGTCGCTTGCGCCGTTATATTGAGAATAATAATAAACCAATCAGGCGACGACCTTCCTTTGCTACACTGACTGCCTCATCGAATCATCCTCGTTGATGCGAAACGAGCACAAAAAATCGAATAACCCTTTAATAGACTGATACGTCAACATGGAATCCAATACGAATAGCCAGCCGGGCGGCGAGCAGCCGCAACCTCTTTTCAGCATCGAAAAAATCTACGTCAAGGATCTATCCCTGGAGATTCCCAATGCGCCGCGAATTTTCCTGGAGCGGGAAACACCCGAGGTAAACATCCAGTTGCACACCAAGGCGGAACGGATCGACGAAGGCATGTTCGAATCGGTATTGACTATAACGGTTACCGCCAAGATCAAGGATAAGACGATGTTTCTCGTTGAGGTGCAGCAAGCAGGCGTTTTCCAGATTCGCAACGTACCGGAAGCCGATATGGAACCTGTCCTGGGAATTGCCTGCCCAAACGTCATCTTTCCCTATTTGCGCGAAACCGTTTCCGACATCGTCACCCGTGCCGGGTTCCACGCGGTGGTTTTGAACCCTGTCAATTTCGAAGCGCTTTATTACCAGGGAAAGCAGCAGGGCGAAAAGAGCTTATCGACAGAGGCGCCTGACGGAGATTCCCAAAAGGTAACACACTAGAAAAAAATGAAATATGCTGGGGCGGTACTGGCGTTTCTCGGCGATAGAACCTTTCGGCGCGCTGTTCCGGCCATGTGTGGCTTCTTGCTGGCGTTTCAGATGGCGGGACCTGCTTTTGCCGCCCTGGAATTTCTGTCGATCAAGGAGCCGGCTGTCATCATGTATGATGCGCCATCGCTTAAAGCTGACAAGCTGTATGTCGCGAGCAAGCACCTTCCAGTGGAGGCGGTAGTAAAGGTAGAGGGTTGGGTCAAGGTTCGCGACAGCAGCGGCAGCCTCGCTTGGGTGGAAGAAAAGCAGTTAAGCGACGCGCGGTACGTCATCGTTACCGCGCCATCCGCGGAAATTCATCAGACCGCTAACTCAAACTCACCGTTGGTCTTCCGGGCCCTGCAAAATGTTGTGCTGGAATTGCTTGAGCCCGCCGCGTCGGGTTGGGCCAAGGTAGAGCATCCCGACGGCCAGACGGGGTATGTAAGAACGACCCAGGTCTGGGGTACATGAGAATTGCAGTGCTGGGCGCGGGTGCGTGGGGCACGGCACTTGCGATCAGCCTCAGTTCCAACAATAGTTCTTCTCACGAGGTTATGCTGTGGACGCGAGACCCCGAGCACTTGGCCGAGCTTGAGTCAGACCATATCAATCGCCGGTATTTCCCCGCGTTCCCGCTCCCTGACTGCCTGGGCCTGACTTCAGTTCTTGGGGCGGCCATCGAATTTGCTGAACTTGCCCTTATCGCCGTTCCCACGTATGGACTGCGCGAGACGCTGCGCGGAATTGCGGCCCATGGGAAAGATCTGCCGCTGATATGGGGATGTAAAGGATTCGAATCCCTGTCGGCCAAGTTACCGCACCAGGTGGTCCAAGAGGAGTATGGCAACGCTGCACCCTATGGCGTTCTCTCTGGGCCGAGCTTCGCTCAGGAAGTTGCGCAGGGGCTTCCCACCGCCCTGACCCTGGCATCTCATGACGAGCAATTTTCACGCGTAATGGCGGCCGAGTTGCGCACCCCCCGGCTGCGCGTATATTCATGCAAGGATATTGTTGGCGTGGAGACGGGTGGAGCGATCAAGAATGTCATATCGATCGCTGCTGGAATTTCAGACGGCATGGGGTTCGGCTACAACGCAAGGGCAGCCTTGATCACCCGTGGCCTTGCCGAAATAGCCCGCCTCGGCCTCAAGCTCGGCGGGCGAATGGAAACTTTCATGGGTTTAACGGGTGCTGGCGACCTGATACTGACCTGTACCGGAGACTTGTCGCGAAACCGCAGGGTGGGTCTGATGCTCGCCGCAGGCCGTTGCTTGCCTGATATCCTGCATGATCTGGGGCATACTGCTGAAGGTGTGCATACTGCGGCAGAGGTGGGACGGCTAAGCGAGATATTAAAGGTTGAAATGCCAATTACGAAGGCAGTATGCAGCATTCTTTACGAGGGCACTCCTGCAGGGCTCGCGGTGGAAGCATTGCTCAACCGTGAACCGAGGAATGAAATTTACTAAAACAGGGATCTGAGGAACCTCTTAATAAGTCATTATGGGCGCGACGACCGCTTTGCGGGATGGGATGCGCGAAAGGCGACGAAGCGAATGGTACGACCGCGGAGGGCGAAGCGGTTTCTTCCGCAGGAAGATGCGACCCCGTAGCGGGATGAACGCCTGCCAATTTCATAGCCGCGGTCGCCGCATCCCCTCCGCTGCCCGATCCCGCTTTGCGAGCCCCTCGACAACGCTTCGGGGCACACTGCCTTGCGCTCCTTGGCGTCGTAGCATGGCTACGACCTGCGTCGCGCGCCTTGTGATCATCCCGATTTTACCAGCAACGCGCTCCACGAGGACTTGTTCAGGTTCCCGAGGGTACCAAGCAAGGAACAATCCAAACGAGCCTCGGAACGCTGTCCTTGTATCTTGAAATATCTTGTCTCGAAATCCTGTACTCCGTCCCGAGCTATATTCCGTCCCGATCTATATTCCGTCCTGAAAACCCAGTTGCCGCCAGGCCTCGTAAATCACAACTGCGACGGTATTGGACAGATTGAGGCTCCGGCTTCCCGCAACCATGGGCACCCGTATGCGGTATTGCGAAGGAAGGCTCTCGAGCAGCCACATTGGCAATCCCCGGGTCTCAGGCCCGAATAAAAAAACGTCGCCGTTCGAATAAGCGGCCCGATCGTATCGCTGCATGCCTTTGGTCGAGACTGGAAAAATGCGGCGTCCCTGCATATGCGCCGCGCAGGCTTCCCAGCTTTCGTGAACCATTATGCTGGCGAACTCGTGATAATCGAGACCCGCACGCAGCAATTGCTTGTCTTCCAACGCGAATCCCAGCGGCTTGACCAGGTGAAGTCGCGTGCCCGTATTGGCGCACAATCTTATGATATTGCCCGTATTGGGGGGAATTTCAGGCTGGTAGAGGACGATATCCAACATAATCACTGCGAAGTATAGCAATCGCTCAATTACGTTACACCCTCGGTTCCAGAGTAGCGTGGGGTGGGCAAGGGCAATTTCATACTGCATTTCGAGCCAGGTCTATCCGGATGGAGCTGGTAAGGCAAGGACGGAAGCCACTCAGGCTTTGGCAAGGGGACGCGTCTCAGGGCAAGGTTCTCGCAACCACCCAGACAGACACACGCATTGCGCCGCGGTTACTCACGAGTTTTGCGAGTTCATTCACACTCGCCCCGGTCGTCATCACATCATCCAGGATGACAACGCGCTTCCCCGAAAAATCAGCTTCGCAGGTAAAAGCGCCGCGAATGTTTTTTTCACGTTCTTTCCATGGCAATTCCGTTTGGGAGGGCGTATCCCTGGTGCGCTGACAGGCACGAGCGAATAGCGGGATGTGAGTGCTTTTCGAAACATACCGGGCAATTTCCACAGCCTGATTGAAACCTCTCTCGCGCAATCGTTTAGCGTGCAGCGGCATTGGGATAATGTAATCAGGTAACTCCGCAGGGTTTACCGTCGAAGTTATCCTCGCGGACAGAAAACCGGCCAGAACACGTGCCATTGCCAGGTTCGAGCGATATTTCAGCGACTGAAGCAGAGCGTCAACAGGAAAAGCGTATTCGAATGCGGCAACAGTTCGGTCAAACGCAGGAGGTTTTGCAAGGCAGGCTCCGCAGGTACTGGCCCCTGTTACCGGGACCGCGCAGACACTGCAATGGCTGGAAGAGAGGTAGGGCAGGGTCTTGCGGCAGGGAAGGCAAAAATCAGCACTGCCTGAATCAGCACCAGGATCGAGGCCTGGGATGAAGGCCGGACCGGCAGGTGCTCCGCAAAGCAGACAATCGCTCCCCAGCAGTGCCTGCACAAAACTTAATCTGTTGTTCAATATCGACAGTTAAAAAATTGACAACGGAAGCAGATTCCGTAATGATTTCGCATCTCAACGATCGACGCGACCCAGGGCTATTGTAGCGCCTGGACCAACCCGAGCAATACAGCGATAAAAGGCAACCGCATGAGCCAGTTTCATTTTGATGTGACTGATAATAGGGAAACCTGCGGGAACGGCACATCTGACAGCAGCGCAACGGGGCCTGGCGCTTCCGCTGGATCGTTGCGCTGGAGTATTCCTGCAATCGAGTCATTACTGGACTCGCCTTTCAACGATCTGATCTATCGCGCCCAAGTCGTTCATCGTCAGCATCACGACGCAAATGCTGTTCAGCTGTCGACGCTTATTTCCGTCAAGACGGGCGGCTGCCCTGAGGATTGTGGCTATTGCCCACAGGCTGCACGTTACCATACCAATGTCGAGAATCAGGATATGCTGCGGCTTGACGAAGTGGTCGCGTCGGCTTCGGCCGCCAAGGCGCAGGGCGCAACAAGGTTTTGCATGGGCGCGGCCTGGCGTGGACCGAAGCAGCGCGATATCGAAAAAATGACTGAAATGATCGGAGCGGTCAAGGCGCTTGGGCTGGAAACCTGTGTGACGTTGGGGATGCTGAAGCCGGGGCAGGCAGAGCAGCTCCGCGAAGCGGGTCTCGACTATTACAACCATAATCTCGATACATCTCCCGAGTTTTACGGCGAAATCATCACGACCCGGACATATGAGGATCGGCTCGACACCTTGGGGAAAGTCCGCAGCGCGGGGATAAATATCTGCTGCGGAGGTATCGTCGGCATGGGGGAATCCAGGCGGGCCCGTGCTGGATTGATCGCTCAGCTTGCCAATCTCGACCCGTACCCTGAATCCGTTCCGATCAATCACCTCGTGCAGGTGGAAGGAACGCCGCTACACGGCACAGAAACACTCGATCCCCTGGAATTCGTACGAACGATCGCCGCCGCTCGCATAACAATGCCCAAAGCAATGGTAAGGTTGTCGGCGGGCAGGCGGGAGATGTCGGATGCAGTACAGGCGCTGTGTTTCCTCGCGGGGGCCAACTCGATCTTTTACGGAGATAAACTGCTTACCACAGGTAATCCTGAAGCAGAGCGGGACAAGGCGCTATTCGGGAAGCTGGGGCTGTCTTCGATATAAGGCGATCACTCGAAAAGAGTGTTTCGCTTTATTCCCCTTATTCCCTTATTCCCTTTATTAATACCATGTAAGCAATGAGCGCGGATCTCATCGGTGGCCTCGCCGAACAGCTGCGCAGCCGCGAGAAAAAAAATCTGTTCCGCGAGCGCGTGGCGCTGGAAGGGCCGCAGGATATCCGCGTATCGATAGATGGACGTGAACACCTCGCCTTTTGCAGCAATGATTACCTCGGGCTTGCCAATCATCCGGAACTGATCGTCGCGGCCTGCGAGGGAGCGAGGCGGTATGGAGTCGGCGCGGGGGCATCACATCTCATCAGCGGGCACTCCTTAGCACATGACGTATTGGAAGACGCACTCGCGCGCTTCATCGGGTTTCCCAGGGCACTGCTGTTTTCAACAGGATATATGGCAAATGCCGGGGTGGTTGCTGCGCTGATGGGCCGCACGGGAGCAATATTCGGCGACAAGCTCAACCACGCCTCGCTCAATGACGCCGTTCTGGTTTCAAAAGCCCGGTTCAGCCGTTACCGGCATGGCGACCTGGCTGGACTGAAGCATCAAATGGCAGCTTCGAATGCCCGCTCCAAGCTTGTATTGACCGATGCCGTATTCAGCATGGATGGCGATCTGGCGCCGGTCGCCCGATTGCTGGAGCTTTGCGAAAAATATGACGCTTGGCTGATGCTGGATGATGCCCACGGTTTCGGCGTCCTGGGTGAGAAGGGAAAGGGAATCCTGGGGCACGTGGATGTTCAATCTCCCCG
>DASSHJ010000055.1:0-2063 GCA_035692965.1 Nitrosospira sp.
CTTGCCCCATGCAGGCATGCCGCTCATCTTGATGCCGTGCTTGATAATCCAGAACGCTTGGCGAGCGTCAACCTGGCTGATCTCCCGCCAGGAGGGCGGTTTGGGGTAAAGCCCGCGGCTCAGTTCGGATTCCTTAATAGCGGGCGAAAGATGGCAAGGCGTGCACATCGCATCGTAATTCCCTGCACCCAATCTGATGCGCGTACGGTCATCAAGATCGGGTGGGCTTATCGCAGCGGAGCGAGCTTCGATCGACCGATCGCGCAAAACCGTAAGTATCTTATATGTGAACGGCCAATGCGGATCATCCGCAGCTATGTTAAAAATGCCGGAATAAATAAACGCGGCAACGCTCAAGAGGCCAGTACCGGCAGTGATGACGAGGATTTTTATTGTTTTCATAAGCGTTCCTCTTCAGGCAGACTAAATTTCGAACTTGTCGCTGAGTTTGACCTCTCTGATCAGCAGTTAGTGCTATCGCAGCCTGGAAAAACAAACCTCGCTACCGCGAGCTTCTCTGGCACGGAAAAGGCGGGGTAAAGAGGTGGCTCAAAGATGCGCAGGTTTCTCTCGCCTTTACTGACGAGGCGCTACGACAAGTCGGGACAAGGCGATTATTTTTCGTAAAGCGGAGAATCCGAACAAGAAAGCGCGGGAAGGGCACGAGAATGGGGGAATGATCGAGAGCTTCTTCCTTCGCAGGTGCTCCTGTTGACAATCAGGTTCACTGTGGAGGCTGCATTTTATCTTTCAGGTATTCAGCAATCGAGACAAATTGCAGCACCGACAGGTTTTCGGCCCGCTGCCCAGGGTCGATTTCCAGCTCAGCAAAGTCGTCTGGGTGAAGATAATCTCGAAGCGTATTTCTCAGTGTCTTCCGCCGCTGTGCAAACGCCGCTAAAACAATCCGGGTGAACAACTGCTGTATGTTTGACTCTACGAGTGGCTTGCTCCTCGGGATCATGCGGACGAAGGCCGACTCTACCTTGGGCGCCGGGTGGAAGCATTCCGGTGGCACTATAAAGAGTTGTTCCATTTCAAAGCAGTTCTGGAGCATGACCGATAATCGCCCGTAATCCCGGGTTGAAGGAGCAGCCACCATGCGCGCCACCACTTCCTTTTGCAGCATGAAGTGCATGTCACGGATGGTGGGTGCGAACTGACTCAGATGAAACAGGAATGGAGTGGAAATGTTGTAGGGAAGATTACCCAGAACGCGAAGATTCTTGCCCAGCGTGGAGAAGTCGAATTCAAGGGCGTCGCACGCGTGTACGATAAGTTTTTCCTCCGGAAATTCACTACGCAAGCGCTCGACAATATCCCGGTCGATTTCAACCACGTGAAGATGGTTGACCGATCGCAACAAGGGCCAGGTCAGAGCGCCTAATCCCGGCCCAATCTCCACGAGACAATCATCCCTGTCTGGGTCGAACGCCTCCAGGATCGCCGCGATTACCTGAGTGTCAACGAGAAAGTTCTGGCCGAAGCGCTTTCGCGGGATGTGCCGCGTCATATGCTCGGGGTCGAGTGAAGAGTTGATATTCTATTGATCAGACAGCAAGCCTTGGGATTTCATGGCCCTCTATCCGTTTGACGTCAGCCGTTTTTGATTTTCCGCAAGCATTGCTGCCATTTCAATCGCTGCCACCAGACTGCCGGGATCGGCCTCACCGGTTCCTGCCAGTTCCAGCGCCGTGCCATGATCTACAGAGGTGCGAATGATAGGCAAGCCCAGGGTAACATTGACAGCTGTACCGAAGCTTGCATGTTTCAGCACCGGAAGGCCTTGGTCGTGGTACATCGCGAAAATGCAGTCATACTCCTTTAGCCTGGAAGGATTGAAGAGCGTGTCGGCCGGCAGGGGGCCAACCAGATCCATTCCTTCGGCGCGCAGCCTGTCGAGGGTCGGGATAATGATATCAATCTCTTCTCTTCCAAGATGACCCGATTCCCCGGCGTGGGGGTTGAGTCCGGCAACGGCAATGCGTGGATTGGGAACCCGAAACCATGTGATCAAATCGCGGTGAATGATCTTGAGCTTTTGTTCCAGCAGAGACTGGGTG
>DASSHJ010000056.1:0-5393 GCA_035692965.1 Nitrosospira sp.
CCGATTGCTGCGCCAGATCCTCGAATTTCTGTCCTCCAAGCAATTCGGATACGCCCTGGCCGATCAAGCGGGCAATCTCCTCGGCGCACTTGACCGAATCCTCGAATTTTCGCTGAAACTTGAGCGCATCCCGGTAATTACGTTCATGCGCCGCCTCGAAAAAGCTCGAGCCGATTTTTACCTGGCTCACGCCCGCGCATTCGCCGCCACCCAATTGCAGCACCTTGAAATCCGCGTCCTTGCCATGATCCCGTAGAACGGAGTCCAGCTCTTCCGGTTTGACTTCGGTCAAGTCTTTCAAAAGAATAGTGATTTGATCTTTACCGACCCGGCGAATCCACGATGAAAACGATTCGTCCAGGCTCCGGCTTGATGCGTAACTCGTCTTTACGCGCTCGACCGCGGTTTCGATGCGCGCTGACGGGATCGAAGGGCCTTTGATCGCCAACGCTCCGCCTGCCATGGCATTACCGCCAAAGTACATCTGGTAATGCGGCACGAGCTTGCCATGCATCCGTTTGCCTTCGCCGTAGATGCCGATGTCGCCCGCCTCCGGCTGCGCACAGCCGTTATGGCATCCCGAAACGCGAATTTTGAGATCGTGCGGCCCTCCGTTCAACTTGGGCCCGACCACGGTGCTCGAGGTGATTCCCAGCCGGCATGTCGAGGTTCCCGGGCATGCCACGACGTCATCTCCTGTTTTTGGCTCACCCAAGCCCAGCCTCGCCAGCTCCGCTCTCAGGACTTCAATCTTGGCCTCGGGTATGTTGGGCAGGAACATGTTTTGATCCTGCGTCGCCCGGACTTCATCCAGTTGATGTTCCTCGGCGATCCTGGCAAGGCCC
This sequence comes from Nitrosospira sp., assembly GCA_035692965.1. Lineage (GTDB taxonomy): Bacteria > Pseudomonadota > Gammaproteobacteria > Burkholderiales > Nitrosomonadaceae > Nitrosospira. The sequence goes on from DASSHJ010000056.1 coordinate 846, forward strand.
CGTAGTTGGCTAACGTTCAAATTGCCCATCGGGACACTGATGGGAAATACATAGTAGCCGGACTGTTTCTGGGCGAAAACATGGCGGGGTGCGCCCATGCCGGGCACCTCGCTGTCCAGGCCGGGACTCCACTCGCCTTTCGGGTAGTCCTGCGCTGCCAGGGCCTCTTTTGTGCGGACGAATTCTTCGCGATACTTCTCGACGAACCCTTCGGGGCCAAATTTATCGACCAGGAACTTGATCCGGGATTTTGCACGCTTGGTGCGATCGGAATAGCGGTTGTGCAGGGAGATGACCGCCTCCATGACGAGCAGTAGATCCTTTTCCTCAATGAATTCTTCCACGACGATCGCCTCGTGCGGCTTGTGCCCGAGACCACCTCCCGCGAGGACCTTGAACCCGAAGCGGTCGCCATTGCGTACTGCGACAATTCCCATATCGTGCATCATGCCTTGCGCGCAATCCGATTCACAGGCCGAAAAACTGATCTTGAATTTGCGGGGCATCTGCTGGGTCAACGGATTGCGCAAAAAATGCTGTACCGCGCCGTCCAGGTGCTTCGTGACGTCAACGTGCTGGCGAGGGCATATGCCCGCCAGGGGGCAGGCGGTAACGTTACGGATGGTGTTTCCGCAAGCTTCACGGGTGGTCAATCCTGCTATCGCCAGATGGCGGAGTACGGCCGGCGTGTCTTCGAGCGGAACATAGTGCATCTGGATATCCTGGCGCGTCGTGATATGCACGACATCATGGCGCGCATATTTCTCCAGCATGTCTGCAATAACGTTCAGTTGCGCGGAATTCAGCCTACCCCCGGGGAGCTTGATGCGAACCATGTTGACGCCTTCCTGCCGCTGGCCATAAATCCCCATTTGCAGGCGGCTAGCGGTGAAACGATCGGCGTCCATGCGCAAACCCCTATAATCCTCCAGCGCCTGATCGAACGCGTTGATCTCTTCGTCGTTAGCAAGGTATTTTAAATGACTCATCTATATTTCTCCGCAAATTAAGGCAACATCGGCCAGCACGTCCTTTTAATGCTTTATTGCAGGCGGCTTACCTTTCGTAACTGCACTTCGTATTACGATTGCGCGTTACACGTTGCGTTTAGCCGTCCGCAGACAGCCCTATATGATGCCGCGAAATTCGCATGATAGCAACGCAGATATATATCTCAAAAGAATATTATGTTAGATTGTTATAATATATTCTTATTTAAAATCCGAAGATGAAATTGCAACAGTTGCGTTATCTCTGTGAAGTCGCAAACCAGGGTTTGAACCTGTCCAAAGCCGCCCAAATTCTTCATACATCCCAGCCGGGAATCAGCAAACAGATACGCCTTCTCGAAGATGAGCTGGGAGTGGATATTTTTGTGCGTAACGGCAAGCGGGTGGTTGAAACGACGCCTCCGGGAAGAGTCATCATTGAAATTGCCGAAAGAATTCTTCGTGATGCCAAAAACCTGAAACAGATTGGACAGGAATTTGCGAACGAAGCCACCGGCTCACTCACTATTGCCACCACCCACACGCAAGCCCGGTATGCGCTGCCCACCGCCATCAAGAATTTCACTGCACGCTATCCGGACGTCAAGCTGATTTTACGCCAGGGCAGCCCCACACAGATATCCGAGCTCGTGACATCGGGAGCGGCAGATATCGCAATCGCTACCGAAGCAATCGAACTGTTCGCTGAACTGGTGATGCTCCCTTGCTATGAGTGGAACCGGTGCATCGTAGTTCCGCCGCGTCACCCTCTTCTCAAACTTGATAAATTGACGCTGGAAGCCCTCGCTCAATACCCCATCATCACATATGACTTCGCGTTCACGGGCCGTTCAAAGATCAACCAGGCGTTCGACGAGAAAAAGCTCATTCCCAACGTCGTGCTGACCGCCATCGATGCGGATGTGATCAAGACCTATGTTGAACTGGGGTTGGGGGTAGGTATCCTGGCTCAAATGGCATTTGAGCCAAAGCGAGACAGACACCTTCGATCCATCGACGCAAGCCACCTGTTCGAGCCCAGCACGACGCGGATCGGTATCGGACGCAACAGCTACCTGCGCGGATATGTTTACGATTTTATCGAGATATTTGCCCCGCACCTCACGCATGACGTCGTGATGACTGCCATGAAGGAAAAGGAGCACCGCAGCTCGTGAGTCTCGGATAATTCAGGCAAAATGTGGTTTTGGAAACAGCGGCCAGGGTCCCTGTATGAGTCCGATCAGACCAAGTGCGATTAAACCCCTCTCCAACCTTCTCATCAGCCAGATCGCAGCGGGAGAAGTCGTGGAGCGCCCCGCCTCGGCACTGAAGGAAATGCTGGAGAACAGCCTGGATGCTGGCTCAACCGAAATCAGCATCAACCTGCTTCAAGGAGGGATGAAGCTGATTCGTATCGCGGATAACGGACAGGGAATTCCCGGGGAGGATGTCCCGCTCGCACTGGCCCGCCACGCGACCAGCAAGATTGGGACTCTCGACGATTTGCAACAGGTTGCGAGCTTGGGGTTTCGAGGTGAAGCGCTTGCGAGCATTGCGGCAGTTTCGCGGCTCACCCTCGCGAGCCGCGTGGGGGAGGAAAAACACGGCTGGAAAGTGCAGGCGGAAAGTGGCCGGGTATCAGAACCAGAACCTGTTGCGCTTGCCCGTGGCACGACTGTCGAAATGCACGACATCTACTTCAACACGCCTGCTCGCCGCAAATTCCTGAAGACGGAGGCTACCGAATTTTCCTATTGCGAGGAAACATTCAAACGGATTGCTCTCTCACGCCCCGACATCAACTTCATTGTGCAGCACAACGGAATTGTGCGCCGCCAGTTGCGCGCGGGGGATATGCAGCAGCGAATTTCGGCGCTTCTGGGAGAGGATTTCAGCCACACGTCGGTATTTATCGATGAAAGTGCGGGAGATATCCGGCTTTGGGGCTTAGCGGCATTGCCTGCTCATGCCCGGAACGCGCGCGACACTCAGTATTTTTTTGTCAATGGACGCTTTGTTCGCGACAAGCTTATTGCCCATGCCCTGCGCGAAGCTTATCGCGACGTGCTGCATCTTGACCGCCATCCGGCGTTTGTGCTCTTTCTTGAAATCAAGCCGGAAGGCGTGGATGTGAACGTGCATCCGAGTAAAATCGAGGTCAGGTTCCGGGACCCTCGCGCATTGCATCAGTTTGTCTTTCACGTAATCGACAAGGCCCTCGCCGCGCCTGCGGCGACGAGAGCGGGAGTTGCAATGGCTGTCCCAGCTTATACGGCAAGCCGCGGCATCCCGGGGAAGCAACAGGAAGAGGTAGCCAGTGAAAAAGAAGGCAAGCCTTTTACCTATGCACGCCAAAGCACAATCCCTTGGGGCCAAAGGTTTGAGCAGCGGCCCCTGGGCGTTGCCCAGCCGAAAGCTGCTTATACTACCGTGCTATTCGGTGCTGATCCCGCCATCTCGGAATCTCATCACGTTGTGCCGGAGGAGGATACCAGCGGGCATGAAATACCACCGCTCGGATTTGCCCTGGGGCAACTTCGGGGCATTTATATACTGTCTCAAAATGAACGAGGTTTGCTGATTATTGATATGCACGCTGCGCACGAGCGGCTAATGTACGAAAAACTCAAGTCAGCGCTGGACAATCGCTCGCTTGCCATGCAAACGCTGCTCATTCCCGTCACATTTCACGCGGATAGCCTCGACATCGCCACGGCCGCAGAGAACAGGGCGGCATTGGGCGAGCTGGGTTTTGAAATATCAGTGATATCGCCGACCGTGCTGGCAGTGCGCTCAATACCTGCGGCGCTTCAACCTGCAGACGTAATAAACCTGGTGCGCGAAGTGCTTGGCGATATCCGGCAATTTGGCTCAACGCAGGCATGGACCGGACGGCGCAATGAGTTGCTTGCAACCATGGCCTGCCACGGCGCTGTACGGGCCAACCGCATGATGACGATTCCCGAAATGAATGCCCTGTTGCGCGATATGGAAGCAACCGAACGCTCCGGTCAATGTAATCATGGAAGACCGACCTGGTTCGAGATCAGCCTGGCCGATCTTGATAAGATGTTCATGCGCGGAAAATAGGATATGCCCAGCTTGCTCCAATTCGCCGCACTACTGCTTTCCCCCCTCACCCCGAGGCCGAGCGTAATACCTACCATATGAAACTCGAACTGCTGGGCGGGATCTCGCCCAAAAAATTTCTTCGTGAATGGTGGCAAAAAAAACCCCTGCTGATTCGCCAAGCTATACCCGGTTTTACCGGTTTTCTGAACCGGGAGCAGCTTATCGAACTCGCCTGCCAAGACGATGCACACTCGAGAGTGATTACGCAGGCGAAGGGGAAATGGAAGGTCAAAAATGGACCGTTCCGGCCTCGTGCCTTTTCCAGGCTTCCTGAGACGCAATGGACTTTGCTGGTGCAGGATGTCAATCATTTCATTCGGCCAGCACGCGATTTACTGCTTAGATTCGATTTCATCCCGTACTCCCGGCTGGACGATCTGATGGTCAGCTACGCGCCTGAGGGGGGCGGGGTCGGTCCGCATTT
>DASSHJ010000057.1:0-3631 GCA_035692965.1 Nitrosospira sp.
GAAAGAAGACGTGCCACTCCAGGGAGTATTGTTATACGGTCTTGCTCGCCCATCCATGCAGCCTGAGGCAGCAAGACTTTCAAAAGTCAGTCCGGAATGGATGGATGCGTTTGCATCCCAAATTCGGGCGCTGGGGCTCGAGGTAAGATCAAATCCCTGAGCCGCCTCCCGTTTGATTGACTCCTTTCGAGAACGATTTCACTCTCCCGCTGCCCGGCAAAAGCAGCCATCTTTCGTTGCTTTCATGGACAGATCACTTGTTCTGCTTGGCCGCCTTTTTGAGACTCTTGTACAGATCGGGATTCTGACTTTTCAGGAGCGCGGCGACCATGAGATCGTCCTTTTTTATTTTGCTCAGATCAATATGCTCAATGTGCACCAATCGCACAAGCTCCCTCACAGGGCGAGGCATATTTCGCCCGCTCTCATAACGCGAGCCCCCGCTTTGGGTAACGCCGACTTTACTCCAGAAATCATGCTGGTTCAGGCCCAGTTTGCGCCGGATTTCACGAGGGTTTGATATTTCTTCAAAGAGTTTCATGAGTCAGCTCCCGAGTCGCTTATGGTTCAGTTTATGGTTGAAGTTATGTTATAGCATTATTGCACGTACATAAATTTAATTTGTTTTATTATTCTATGCAAGTATCCGATACAGCTAAAAACGGACTTTTATCATGTTATCCTTCGGTACGTTTTTGCCATATTGCATAATAAGTGAGTACTTGCACCCGTGCTTCTTCAATTAAAAATTCCCCCTCCTTTCACAGCATTCACGCTGTGATCGGCAAAGCACTGCGATTGCGGTCTCCAAGTTAAATTTTGCTTGAGGAAAATTTATGGAAGAGCTTTACCATCTTCCGAGATTTGTGATTACGGATAAGGTAGAATTTACGATTAGTTCTCATTCGTTACACTGCGGGGTTGTGCAGCCCTTTTCAAAGGCAAGAGAGAGGCGGCTATTGGAGAAAGACAGCCGTAGATGACTGCCGTCGCGCCGTTCATCTTTTGCGCGCCAGATTCGGTTCTCAACGCTGGAGAAATCAGGAGAAGCATCAGAAATCGTGGGACTTATTGTTCAGAAATACGGCGGCACGTCCGTCGGTAGTACTGAGCGCATCAAGAATGTCGCTCGTCGAATAGCAAAATTTAAATCTCGAGAACATCGAGTTGTAGTCGTGGTTTCAGCAATGAGCGGCGAAACCAATCGCCTGATTGCGCTGGCAAGGGAAGTCCAGGCAAACCCTGACCCGAGAGAACTGGATGCAATGGTTTCGACGGGCGAGCAAGTATCCGTCGCATTGTTATCGATGGCGCTGATGGATCAGGGAGTCAAGGCAAAAAGCTATACTGGCGCTCAGGTTCGTATCCTTACCGACAGCTCACATACAAAAGCCCGCATACTCGAGATCGATGACAACAGGATACACGCGGACCTCGACGAAGGTTATGTTGTCGCAGTGGCCGGGTTTCAGGGCGTTAACGACCGGGGCAGCATCACGACTTTGGGGCGAGGCGGTTCCGATACCACCGCCGTTGCGCTGGCCGCCGCGCTTCATGCCGACGAATGTCAGATCTACACGGATGTGGATGGCGTTTACACGACGGATCCGCGGATCGTGCCTGAAGCCCGTAAACTTGCGACCATCACCTTCGAGGAAATGCTCGAGATGGCAAGCCTGGGCTCCAAGGTGTTGCAGATCCGCTCGGTCGAGTTTGCCGGCAAATACAAGGTGAAACTTAGGGTCCTCTCCAGCTTCGAGGAAGAAGGCGAAGGCACTTTAATTACTTTCGAGGAACAAGAAGACATGGAGCGCGCGATTATTTCGGGCATCGCGTTTAGTCGTGACGAGGCCAAGATTACCGTGCTGGGCGTGCCGGACCGCCCGGGTATCGCTTACCAGATTCTCGGGCCCGTCGCGGACGCGAATATTGATGTCGACATGATCATCCAGAATGTCGGCCATGACGGAATGACCGATTTTTCTTTTACGATCAACCGGAACGAGTTTACGCGCACGATGGATATTCTCAGGAACCAGGTCCAGCCCCACATTGGCGCGCGAGGGGTGATCGGCGGCGAGAGGATAGCCAAAGTGTCTGTTGTCGGGGTGGGTATGCGCTCTCACGTGGGCATTGCCAGTACAATGTTTCGGGCGCTTGCTGAGGAAGGCATCAATATCCAGATGATTTCGACATCGGAAATAAAGATTTCAGTTGTCGTGGATGAGAAATACATGGAACTTGCAGTTCGCGTGCTGCACAAGGTATTCGAACTGGATCAGGCGGCCTGAACGTTTGCCCCGCTGGATCATCATTCATTGCAGATATCCATCGTTTGACCGGGGAATGGTTAAACGCTATTCTTAAAGCGTCCTTGGAGAGATGGCCGAGTGGTCGAAGGCGCTCCCCTGCTAAGGGAGTATAGGCTCAAAAGGCTTATCGAGGGTTCGAATCCCTCTCTCTCCGCCAGATCAATCAACGCGGTGATTTGCCGATAAACCCTGGCGATCTGCGCCTATCAGCCCGCTCGCTTCTGAGCCCCTGATCTGATCGCTGTAGAGTAGAGTCGTTAATCAGGAGAAGCCCATTGGAGTTCGCCTATCCGCGCCCGCAAATGCAACGCTCGAACTGGGTCTCGCTTAACGGAACCTGGCGCTTCTGTTACGACGACACCCGGAAATTCGCCCAACCCTCCCAGATAAAGTCCTGGCCTCTCCAAATCCAGGTTCCCTTTCCTCCTGAGTCCAAGGCAAGTGGAATAGAGAACCGGGGTTTCCATTCCTGGTGCTGGTATGAGAGAGACTTCGACTGCCTTCCCCTTTCAGACCGCGTCATTCTTCGCTTCGGCGCGGTCGACTATATTGCGCGAGTCTGGATCAACGGCTGCCTGGCGGTTACTCACGAGGGTGGCCATACGCCCTTCTGGGCCGATATCACCGATATGCTCGATCCATCGGGCAAACAGATAGTTACGGTCCAGGTAGGGGATGACCCGCATGAGCTTGCCAAGCCACGCGGCAAGCAGGATTGGCAACTTGAACCGCACGCCATCTGGTATCCGAGAACGACCGGAATCTGGCAGACCGTGTGGCTTGAGCGGGTGCCGGAAAATTACATTGAAAAGATCCGTTGGACGCCTCGGGTCGAAATTTTTGCCATAGGTTTTGAGGCCCGCGTCATCGGGCCGGAGGCGAACGATCTCACAGTGGACGTCTCCTTGCGGCATGGCGAACGGCTGCTGGCGCGCGATCGTTACCAGGTCGTGGATCGTGAGGTAGATCGCGTCATCGTGCTATCCGATCCCGGAATTGACGATTATCGCAATGAGCTGCTGTGGAGCCCGGAGCGGCCCACGCTGATTGATGCAACAGTGCGGTTGATGCGCGGCGAAGAAGTCGTGGATGAATTCACCTCGTATACCGCCATGCGCTCAGTACATATCCTGCGCGACCGCTTCATGCTCAATGGGCGGCCTTACATGCTCAAGATGGTGCTGGACCAGGGCTATTGGCCCGATACGCTGCTGGCTGCCCCGAGCGATGAAGCCCTCAGGCGCGACGTCGAGTTGGCCAAGGCCATGGGGTTCAATGGCGTTCGCAAGCATCAGAAAATCGAAGATCCACGTTATCTT
>DASSHJ010000058.1:0-6630 GCA_035692965.1 Nitrosospira sp.
GAGCAGTGACAGCGGCTGCAAATACCGTTCCGCTCAAAGCTTGGTCAAGATTCTCGCAAATCTGCGCTTTGTCCAGGATGTCCCCCGCGCCTGCCGCGCGTCTTTCTGCATCCTTGTCAGGAAAACACTTTGGATTCACCAGGTAGAGCGTACTCAGACCCATTGTTTTCATTGCTCGTGCCGCGCCGCCTATATTGCCCGGATGACTGGTATGGCTCAGAACGATGCGGACATTTTCAAGCGGTTCGAGGTCATTCATATTAAAATCCCCAGCCTGTTTAAATTTCACGGCTTAAAACAATGCATCCCATGCTTACCATAGCGGTGAAAGCCGCGAGACGCGCCGGCGGTATTATCAATCGCGCTGCACAAAACCTTGATTTGCTGCACGTCTCCAAAAAAGCGCACAGCGATTTTGTCAGCGAAGTGGACGGCGCAGCGGAGGAAGCGATTATCAGGACGTTGCTGGAGGCTTATCCGAGTCATTCGATTCTAGCAGAAGAGAGCGGTGCTCGAGGCGACCCGGTCAAGTCTGAATATCAATGGGTGATCGACCCGCTCGATGGAACGACAAATTTTCTCCATGGATTTCCCCATTACTCCGTCTCTATTGCGCTCACGCATAAGAACGTGCTGGCGCAGGCGGTTGTCTACGATCCCTTCGCAAATGAGCTGTTTACTGCCAGTCGCGGGGGGGGCGCCTATCTGAACGATCATCGTCTTCGCGTAAGCAAGCGCACGCAGCTTTCGGAATGCCTGATCGGAACGGGCTTTCCTTTTCGCGAGTTTTCGCATGAGGAAACGTACGTGGCAATGTTCCGGGATATCATGCCCAAGGTTGCAGGCATCCGCCGGCCTGGTTCCGCCGCACTCGATCTGGCCTACCTGGCGGCGGGGCGCTACGACGGGTTTTGGGAATTCGGACTTTCGCCATGGGACATGGCGGCAGGCTGCCTTCTGATTACCGAAGCCGGAGGATTGCTGGGAGACATGAACGGAAATCCGACACACATGCAAAGCGGAAATCTTCTCGCCGGCAACCCCAAGATCTATGAGCAGTTGCTTCAAGTGTTTTCGCCACATTTATCAAAAGAACGTAATATCAAAGAGAGGCCGGCATAAGCTTCCACGGGCTGCTTTCCCAAGGCTGTGGCAGCCTGCCGGGTTGGAAATAAAGTATGGAAACGCCCGATTTCATTCGTTTCGGTCGGGCAATCTGCTGCGACCTCGAGCAAGCCAGCCAGCGTGAATGGTGGCTGGCGGATGGCCTTGGCGGATACGCCGGCGGCACCATTGCGCAATGTCTCACCCGCTGCTACCACGGGCTCCTGATTGCGCCAGCGGATTCCTACCAGGATCGAAGTCTCCTGTTTGCAAAGGCGGATGCAACGTTGTACGACGGCGATGAAAGATGGTCCCTTTTTACCAATTGCTGGGGCAGCGGAGCGGTCGAGCCAAACGGCTTGATTCACATCGAATCGTTCCAGCTTGAAGGCAGCATTCCCGTATGGCGTTTTGCAATCGGCGATCTGCTCGTTGAGCAATGCATCTGGATGGAACAGGAACAGCATTCCACCTGTATTGCCTGGCGCCTGGCTCACGCTGTGGACCGTTCAATCCATCTTGACATTGATCTTCTGGTCAACAAACGCAGCCACCATGAAGCGAACGTTTCACATGCATTCAGCCCCGCGATTGAAGGTGGCGGGCATCATCTCGCCATTTGCTATGGCGACAGTCGCGCACTGCATTTTTATGCGGAGGGCGGCCAGCTTTTTGCAAGACATCAATGGATCGATGATTTTTATCTCGCGCGCGAACACGAGCGCGGCCTGCCCGATCGCGAAGCCCACTTGTGCGCGGCACACTTGCGACTACAGTTGACCGATAAATGGAGCGGGGTGACCGCCACGCTCGCAACTGGTTCGCGACCCCGTCTTGCAGAGTCGCTACGCAAGCGTCAGGCGCGTGACGCCTCCTGCCTGACAGCAGCCCTCGTGGTTACGCCAGAACTGCGGGAAGCACCGGACTGGATCCGTCAACTCATCCTGTCAGCCAATACTTTTCCCATAACAAAGCACATGCCCCAGCAGAAGGAAGCCGGACTGGGCACGCAAGAGTCCCACGAGTCGAGAAATGCTCCATACGGCGACTCGATGATCGCCGGTTACCCCTGGTTCGGCGAATGGGGGCGGGATACGATGATTTCACTTCCGGGCTTGTTGTTGACGGCGGGGCGGCAGTCTGCGGCCAGAAATATTCTAATGACCTACGCCCGCTTTGTGGATCAGGGCATGCTGCCAAATACCTTGCCACTTGATGGAAAAAATGGTGCACCCAGTTATAACGCTGCCGATGCTGCGCTTTGGTTCTTCGAAGCATGGCGTGCGTATCTCTCGGCAAGCCATGACGTGGGAGCCCTTCGGGATATCTATCCCTTGCTGGAGGATATGGTTGACTGGCATGTGCGTGGTACTCGCCACGGCATTGGAATGGATAAGAATGACGGGCTGTTGCACGCTGGGGAGCCGGGCCTCCAGTTGACCTGGATGGATGCCAAGGTCGACGGCTGTGTGATCACTCCGAGGCGCGGGAAGCCGGTTGAAATCAACGCATTGTGGTTCAATGCGCTTATGTGCATGGCGCAATTCAGCCATTTGCTTGGCAAGAAGGCAGACTTATTTACGATGCTCGCAGCACGGACGCGCACCGGATACCAGCGCTTTCAAAAACATGAAGGCGGATTATATGACGTACTTGACGGACCGGATGGTGACGATTCCAGTATCCGCCCCAATCAAATCCTTGCTGCCACATTGCACTATTCCCCTCTTCCACCGGCTGCACATGCAAGAATCGTTGCGGAAACGAGAGAACACCTGCTGACTTCCTACGGGCTTCGTTCGCTTTCCCCGGACCATTCGGCTTACCACGAGCGGTACGAAGGAAATGTATGGGAACGGGACTTAGCCTATCACCAGGGAACGGCCTGGAGCTGGCTCCTCCCCCATTACGCGATGGCCGAATACCGGGTGACAGGCAATGCTGAACTCGCGCAATCCTGTCTCACACCCATGCGCGATCATTTGCTGGATTCCGGCCTCGGCAGTATCTCGGAGATTTTCGACGGTGCGGCGCCCCACAGGGCACGCGGCACGCCATCCCAGGCCTGGAGCGTTGCCACAGTGCTGGAAGCATGGGTCAAGCTGGAACGTACCCGCCGCACACCCAAACAAAAAGAGGAGTCGTGACGCGTGTCCGTTGAAGCCGGCGCGGAGCACAGGCGGCTTAAAAACCAGCAGCATCGCGCAGAGAACTGGCGCTTGTGGGGTCCTTATCTCGCGGAGCGGGCCTGGGGCACGGTTCGGGAAGACTATAGCGCGGGTGGCACCGCATGGGAATATTTCGACCACGATCAATCCCGCTCCCGCGCTTATCGCTGGAACGAAGATGGCCTCGCGGGTATTTCGGACGAATCACAATGGCTCTGCTTTGGACTGGCGCTATGGAACGGCGCGGATGCAATCCTGAAGGAGCGCGCGTTCGGCCTGTCAGGCAATCAGGGCAACCGCGGCGAGGATGTCAAGGAATGCTATTTCTATCGTGATGCCGTTCCTTCCCATGCGTGGCTCCGCCATCTTTACAAATACCCGCAATCGGCCTTCCCCTACGAGCAGCTTGTCCATGAAAATTTGCGCCGCTCGCGCGAGGATCGCCCCTTCGGGCTGATCGATAGCGGAGCTTTCGCATTGAATCGCTACTGGGACGTCGAAACGTTGTACGCGAAAGCATCACCCGAGGAACTGCACATCCGGATCGTTGCAACCAATCGGGGGTCAGAGCATGCAACCTTATGGCTGTTGCCGCAACTCTGGTTCCGAAATACATGGTCGTGGTCCGACGAACCGTGCGAAAAACCTGTTCTCTATGCGGAACCGGACGGCAAAAATCACTCCCGACCCATTCATGAAAGCGAGCGCGTTACCCCGGATCACGAGGGTGCTCCCCAATGGGCGATCACTGCAGAACACCCTCTGCTAGGGAATTACCACCTGTATGGGCGGGAGCAAGCGGACCTTCTGTTTACTGAAAATGAAACCAATAACATGCAATTGTGGGGGGTGGCGAATGCTGGGCATTATGTCAAGGATGCATTTCACCGGTACCTGATCGAGGGCGATCGGGCGGCGGTGAACCCGGACCAGCGCGGCACGAAATGCGCGGCCGTGTACTCGCTGACAGCGGCGCCGGGCAAATCGCGCGTAATTGATCTGGTATTAACGGCCAAACGGGAAGCGTATCCATTTTCGAGGCATGAGCAGGTTCTTGCGGAGCGCCGGACCGAAGCCGATGCGTTTTTTACAGCATTGCTGCCGCAAGCCACCCAGCAGGACCAACGTATTCTCCGCCAGGCGCTCGCGGGCATGATATGGAACAAGCAGTTTTATCACTACGACGTGCTCACCTGGCTGAAAGGTGACCGCATGCCGCCACCTTCTTCGAGACTACAGGGCCGAAACCACAGATGGACTCATTTGAAGGCCCGCGACGTGATTTCGATGCCGGATACCTGGGAATACCCCTGGTTCGCGGCATGGGATCAGGCGTTCCACTGCGCCGTGCTGGCATTGGTCGATGTCGATTTTGCCAAGGATCAAATCGAGCTTCTACTGCGCGAAACGTACCTGCACCCAAATGGCCAGGTTCCTGCTTATGAATGGGCGTTTGGGGATGCGAATCCCCCCCGCGAGGCGATGGGCGCTCTCAAGGTGTTCCGGGCAGAACGGGTACAGCGCGGGTACGGCGATGTCCCATTTCTCAAACGCGTGCTGCATAAGCTGTTGCTGAATCATACCTGGTGGATCAACCGCAAGGATGCGACGGGCATGAACGTGTTTGAAGGCGGCTTTCTCGGGCTGGACAACATCTCGGTTTACGACCGCTCGCGTCCGTTGCCCGCCGGCTATATCCTGAAACAGGCCGATGCGACCGGATGGATGGCGATGTTCTCTCTGCAACTGACCGTCATGGCGCTTGAAATCGCGACCGAAGACTCAGCCTACGAGGATATTGCCATCCAGTGCTACAGCCAGTTTTTGGCGATTGCCAATACGATTGCCGGTAATACCGGCGCACACGTGCCTCTGTGGGACGAGGTGGATGGTTTTTTCAAGGACCTCGTGGTAACTCCCGATGGGAGCACGCGTCGTATCGATGTTTTTTCCTGGGTCGGGATCGTTCCCCTGTTTGCCTGCGAAGTGGTGGATGCGCGCCTCCTCGCCGGACGAATCCGTTTCAACGAACTGCTCTGGAAGCACAAGGGAGGCATGTTCAATGGTAGCGAAGTATGCGCCTGTCCAGTGACGACCAATGATCGGGGCGAGCATTTACTGTCGCTCGTGACGCCATCCATGCTGGTCAAAATGTTGCCCCGGCTTTTCAACGAGAACGAATTCCTCTCGCCTCATGGTGTGCGCAGCGTATCAAAACTTCATGCCACCCATCAGGACCTGGGGCACATACCGGGAATCGGCAGGGCCGTCATCGAATATATACCGGGTGAATCGAGCTCAGGGATGTTTGGAGGCAATTCGAACTGGCGGGGACCCGTTTGGATGCCCACGAATTACCTGCTGGTCCAGGCCATCGAAAAGATGCATCGCTACCTGGGAAATGCCTTTACGTTTCCGGCTCCGTGCCTGAATGGCTACGAAATCAATCTGAAGTACGCAGCCAACTTGCTGGCGGAGCGGCTCGTGGATATTTTCCGTCGTGACGAATGCGACCTGATTCCCGCCTTCCCACCGGAGAGCCCGCATCAGTCCGACCCTCACTGGCGCAACCTGCTGCTGTTCCATGAATATTTTCATGGCGAAACCGGACAAGGGCTTGGGGCCGCCCATCAGACCGGGTGGACAGGGCTGGTCGCGAACCTCGTGATGCGCCGCTACCACACGGATATTCCGGAGTATTGGAGGCGGCAAGGGGCTATAACAAGAGAAAAGTGACGCCTAGTATTTGTAACTTCCCCTCCTTTAGTAGCGATTGAAATAGTGGCTGTTCCCTCGTATGGAAAGTTTTGCAAGTGATGCGATAATAAGAGCCATGCGCCACCAGCGACATTCTATTGATCAAATTCGAATTGCAGCATCTGCCCGGCTAGATCCGATAGTTAGATCAGCCCTCGGGCAATACATGACGCCCTGGTCAATTGCTCGTTTTATGGCTTCCCTATTTTCTCGACAAACCCCTGCATCCGTCCTTGATGCAGGCGCTGGAATAGGATCTCTGTCAGTAGCATTTCTAGATCGCTTTCCTGAAAGCCGGATTGAAGCCTGGGAAATCGATCCTATCCTTCGAGACTATCTTCATGACTCGCTGGCAGAGGCAAATGCAAGCATCCACCGCAGTGATTTTATCGAAGACGCAATTAATAATATTCAATTCGGTTTGGGTACGCGGTTCAGCCACGCAATTCTAAACCCGCCCTACAAGAAGATCAGCAGCAGTAGTAGGCATCGTGGCTTGTTAAGCCAAATTGGTATCGAAACTGTCAATCTCTATACAGCTTTTTTAGCCTTAGCGATTCTACTCATGGAGACTAAGGGCGAGATTGTAGCGATTGTTCCT
>DASSHJ010000059.1:0-2603 GCA_035692965.1 Nitrosospira sp.
GATATGGCATTGCAATTTTCCCTCGCAGCCAGCGCTTGCACCCAGGCGGGCGAGTTACTTTACGAATAAAGATACCGGCGGCAGGCCGCGTTAACGAAAGGATAAGGATGCAAAAAAACGCAATTCTACGTATATCTCGCCTTCCGTCCAGTCGAGCCCCATCGAAGACGCATTGGATCGAGCGCTATGGCAGTACTCGCGCCCAAACCTTGAAGCTCGTCGAGCCACTTACGCCGGAAGATCACATGGTGCAATCCATGCCTGAGGCGAGTCCGGCAAAATGGCATATCGCCCATACCACTTGGTTCTTCGAGACATTTATTCTCGTACCGCACATGCGGGGTTATGTTCCATTCGACGAACGGTTTGGTTTCCTTTTCAATTCATATTACAAACAACTGGGCAATCATCCTTATCGGGGCGTGCGGGGCACATTTTCGCGCCCGTCTCTCGATGAGATTTATTTATACAGGTCTCACGTAGACGAGGCGATACATAAGCTTTTAGACCAGGAGCTTTCCGCCGAGCTTTTGCGGTTGATAGAGCTCGGTCTTAATCACGAGCAACAGCATCAGGAATTAATCGTTACCGACATCAAGCACGGCTTCTGGACCAACCCATTGAGACCCGGCTACCAGCCCAGCAGTCCTAAACGCCTCGAAGATCTGTCTCGCCTAGCCCCCTCCATATGGCGCAATTTTGATGGGGGGATCCATGAAGTTGGCCACGATATGCACGGCTTCGCATTCGATAACGAATCATCCAGGCACAAGACATGTCTGCAAGCCTTTTCTCTGGCGTCCAGGCTCGTTACCAATGGTGAATACCTGGCATTCATGGATGACGGAGGGTACCGCCGGGCCGAGTTGTGGTTATCCGATGCGTGGGACTGCGTCTGTGCCAATCGCTGGAGTGCTCCTCTTTACTGGGAACAGTCAGGGCAATCCGATAACGCGTGGGTTCAATTTACATGCAGCGGCATGGAAGCTTTGCAGATCGACGAGCCTGTCTGCCACATAAGCTTTTATGAAGCGGATGCTTACGCCCGATGGGCCCGGGCGCGTCTTCCTACCGAGTTCGAGTGGGAAATCGCTGCGCGGAGCGTCCCTGATTCCGAGAAAAGATCGGCAAACCTTCTGGAGCAAGAGATTTTTCATCCGATTCCGGCCCGTCAGGCAAACGGTCGATCTGAAAGGCTCCTGCAAATCTATGGGGATACCTGGGAGTGGACATCAAGCCCCTACACCCCATATCCGGGCTATCGGCCACGTCCGGGAGCTGAAGGCGAATACAATGGCAAGTTCATGTGCAATCAGATAGTGTTGCGCGGAGGCTCCTGCGCAACACCCCGATCTCATATCCGCAGTACTTACCGCAATTTTTTTCCTCCAGACGCCCGCTGGCAGTTTTCGGGCATTAGGTTGGCCCATGACTGCGCGTGAACAGTTCATTGCCCGGCGTGGGGCGCAATCTCCAGTGCCAGTCCCGGCGGGATCGATCGCAGCCGATGTTTTCGAGGGCCTCTCCCGGGCGCCTAAAATGCTGCCTCCGAAGTTGTTCTATGATGCGGAAGGTTCAGCATTATTTGAGCAGATCACAAAATTGCCCGAGTATTATCCGACACGAACGGAAGCAGCCATATTGGCGGAAAATGCAGATGAAATATGCTCGCGGCTTGATAATGACATCACCGTGAGCGAACTGGGTGCGGGAACCGCAACAAAAACCCGGATTTTGCTGCGCTCATTGCTGCAACACCAGCGGAGCATCGATTATTTTCCCCTGGATGTCTCAGATGCCGCACTGCAGCTTGCAAAACACGAGATTCAACGGGAACTCTCAACTGTCAGTGTGCATCCCCAACTTGGAGACTTCGAAGATCTGACGTTTCTCAGCCAGCACTCACCGCCGCGCCTGGTACTTTATATCGGCTCAAGCATTGGCAACCTGGAATATGAAGAAGCCGTTGCCCTGCTCCAGGATGTCGCATGCCACCTGTCACGCGGCGACCGGTTGCTGCTCGGCGTGGACCTCGTGAAGGAAAGCGAAGTATTGCGGGCAGCCTATGATGACAGTGCTGGCGTTACCGCCGCATTCAACAAAAATCTGCTGGTACGTATCAACCGCGAGCTGGGCGGCCATTTCGAACTTGACTCTTTTTCGCACATATCGGTCTGGAATCGCGCCTTATCCAGGATTGAAATGCACCTGGAGAGCGAGTGCCGGCAAACCGTAAAGGTTGACGCGCTAAATGTGGAGCTGGACTTCTATCAAGGTGAACGCATTCACACCGAAAACAGCTACAAGTACACCATTGAGTCTCTTGAGGAACTCCTTGGGCGCGCCGGCTTCGCCTTGGAACATACCTGGACCGATTCCCGAGGCTGGTTTGCGGTCAGCCTCGGCATGGTAATATAGGCAGCACTGTAGAATGCGGGAATACCTGGAATATTCCGGCCCTCCTCATACTACCGAATAATTCCTCTCGCGCTAAAGTAGCAACGGAAGCGGAAAACGTCCTGTCACAGGTTTCATCCGCAAGCTCATCGCGCTTGCACCCATCCCCTATTTAGACGAAATGCCCTGCTACAGAAAAACAATAC
>DASSHJ010000060.1:0-5105 GCA_035692965.1 Nitrosospira sp.
AGTGTTGATGCAGATCCACGAATTGCCCATACCGGGGAGCGAGTTCTTTTATCACGGCGTTCACCCGGTTAAAGTTGGGACGGGCAATGCTCGCATCGACGGTCAGAAAATTGCGCGAATCGTCGCCAAACGTGGGGTCATAAACGTTGCCGAGCAAAATCGGCCGGATGGGTAGCCTATGCAGGAAAGCGTCCAGCTCTTGTTTGAATCGCTGGATGCCTTCACCCCCTCGATCGGCCGCAAGCCCCTCGATAAGGTCATTGCCTCCAATCGCTACCAGGGCCACGGCTGGCCCCTCCACCAGAAGCCCTTGTGCTTGCCGGGGAAGGCTGCTGACTGTGGCGCCGTCCACCGCGCGGTGATCGAGGTGTGCCAGGCCGAGTGAAAACAGGTCACGGTGCTCGAATTCGGGGAACAGGTCATCATCGTTGCGAACGATGAGCTGGCCCGGGTGGACGCCAAATTCGTTATAGCGGGCGCAGTCGAGGATCGAATCGCCAAACGTAACGAGTGTAAATATGCTGCTCCAGCTCGTGGCCCCTACTAACCCATCGGCGGCGATCACCCCAGCTGCAGCGAGCATCGTTCGCAGCCAGTTACGCCGGCTGCTATCGAACTTCCGTCCTGCCATCCAGGCCAATCGCCACTGCTGTCTAAAATAGTTTTAAAGGGAATGTCAGTTGGGGCTGGAACCCTGCGGGGAGGAGAAGATATGGGTTACTTCATGTCCCAGCCCCTTTGCCCGGTTGGCAAGATCGCGGGATTTTGCATCGATTTCCTTGCGTGTCTTCGTCACCGCGCTGTGCACTTTGTCCTTAGCCATGGCCCGGCGCCTGTTTCCCCTGTCCGGATCGAGCAAAAACATCGTGAGAGCGCCGACTGCCGCACCGCCAATCACCCATTTCATGCGAGACACATCTGAGTCATAAGTCATCTTCGTTCTCCTTTTCTCGACAAAAAAGGTCATTATTCTCTTGTCAGCTTCGCCTATCGGTGCGTTAATCCACATATAAACCTTTAGCCATACCTTTGATGCTGGATTCTCGCCGCGCCCGCTTGCGTATCGACCACATCCAATTGCACTCTCGCCAGAATCTGATCTTCCACATAACGTCATTCAGGAGCTGATCTCCACACAACGTCATTTCCGTGAAAACGGAAATCCATTGCTTTAACCTTACCGTTTCGTCTTGTAGATCCGACTACTGCTTTCGCGAGTTCATCACACTCAACGGACGTTTGTTCATCCGGAAAGGGCGCCGGCAGGATCGGTTGCCAAGGTGTAACGATCTTTTTATCGGGAGGCCCTGCTCCCTTTTTAAGCACTCGCCGCCTTGGCTGGCTACAATAAAAATGAGTAAAAGCCTATCAATATGAATGAAGCCACAGCCAAATAAGCTTGAACCGATGTCCTCGCCCGGTCCCGCGACGCATTTCTCGATGATACGCGGCTTCCAGCTCGCGGATTTCTTCACCCTCGGCAATGCTGCCTGCGGTGTAGCCGCCGTCTTTTTCGCAATGCTGTATATTGAAAGCCGTTCTTCGGCTTATGTTCTCGGCTCGGCAGGGATGATGGCAGCGGCTTTCGTCTTTGACATGCTCGATGGGCGCATTGCACGTTGGCGCCATAAGCACTCGGCCCTCGGGAGGGAACTTGATTCGCTCGCCGACGTGCTCTCATTCGGCATTGCGCCTGCCGCCCTCGGTTTTGCTGCCGGTCTTCGCGGCGGTTGGGACTGGCTCGCGCTGATCTACTTTGTCTGCTGCGGAGTGAGCCGCTTGGCGCGGTTCAACATAACAGCGGAAACGCTTTCGGTAGGGTCTGACAAGGTGGCGTACTTCGAAGGCACGCCGATCCCGACAAGCATCGTGCTCGCGGGTGTGCTCGCTTGGGCTGGCTGGGCGGATCGCCTGGGAAATAATCTCTACGGGGGTCTATGGTCCATCGGCCCCTGGGAACTGCATCCCCTGGCGCTCCTGTTCGTCATTTCCGGGACGATGATGATCAGCAAGACATTGCGCATTCCAAAAATCTAACGAAAAACAGGAGAAACGTATCACATGGCTTCACCCTACGAAAATGTCAGCGCCGCAGTATTCTGCGACTTCGAGAACGTCGCGCTCGGCGTTCGCGATGCGAAATATGAAAAATTCGACATCAAGCGCGTGCTCGAGCGTCTGCTGCTCAAGGGGAGCATTGTCGTCAAAAAGGCGTATTGCGATTGGGATCGTTACAAGGGATTCAAGGACACGATGCATGAGGCCAATTTCGAACTGATCGAAATTCCCCATATCCGCCAGTCCGGCAAGAACTCAGCCGACATCCGCCTGGTCGTCGATGCTCTCGACCTTTGCTATACCAAATCGCATGTCAATACGTTTGTCATTATCAGCGGTGACTCCGATTTTTCACCCCTGGTTTCAAAGCTACGAGAAAACGCCAAGCAGGTGATCGGCGTAGGAGTCAAGAAATCGACCTCCGACCTGCTGATTGCCAACTGCGATGAATTCATCTTTTATGACGATCTGGTGCGCGAGAGCCAGCGGGCGGCGGCCAAACGCCCGGCGAAGGAACAGCAGGCTGCAGCGAAGCAGCCATCGGGCGAGGAACAGCGCCGCAAGGAAGAGCTGGAGGCGCGAAAGAGCGAGGCGATCGAAATTGCGGTCGACACCTTTGACGCATTGGTATCCGAGCGTGGCGATAGCGGCAAGATCTGGGCCTCCACATTGAAACAGGCAATCAAGCGGCGCAAGCCGGGCTTTAACGAGTCTTACTATGGCTTTCGTGCCTTTGGCAATCTTCTCGAAGAAGCGCAGGCGCGCGGTCTGCTTGAACTGGGGCGCGATGAAAAATCGGGCGCTTACGTTTACCGCCCGGGTAGCGCAAAGCCGGGCGGCGAACCGATTGTGGAACAGGCGCAGTCTTCACCTCCTCCACCCGAAGACTCCGCCACGGTCGCAGGTGACGGTTCAGCCGGAAAGCCAGCACGCCAGGGTCGTCGAACCCGCAAGCCCTCAACCGCGAAGAAAACTGAAACCGGACCATCTGTACCGGCTCAGCCACAAGTACATGAGAATCAGGGAGCGGTCGAAAGCGAGACCAATACACCCGAGCCACCCCAGATCGCGGTGTCAAAGCCTCAAGTACCTGCATCTGAACCAGAGAGAGAAGCAGCGACTGTCGAAGCCCCGGCCCAACTGGCATCAGAAGAAATGCCGGCAGATAAAAAACCGGCGCGGCGAAAATCCCCGACGGGAAGCCGCCGTCCTCGCAAACCCAAAACCTTACCGGACGCCGCTTAAGAGCGACCGCGGAGGGAGGAACAGTATCTTGCCCGCAGGAAGATACTGCCTGAGAAAATTACCTGGTATGACGAAGTTCAGCGAGTACAGCCGTGGCATCCCCTTCGCTGGCGATCCGCTTCGCGGGTCCCTCGCCTACGCTACGAGGCGGCCACCCCTACCGGGATACCGGCACGTCGATAAACGATGCGTCGAGATACCCCCTACATTAAGGGATGGTCGGCACTGTCCTGACCTCGCCGCGCCCCTCACCCCACTTGGTAGTCGCTTTCGTGTTGTTTTCTGCGCGGCTCGCGTTGATGCAGTCAGGCGTAGCGTCGAGTTTCTGCGTGCTGGATTTACATTCTTCGAGTTTTGCCGCCCGTTCAGCGGGATTGGCCTCGTACCATTCAACAGGCCGCACTTCGTGGGGGGCCTGTGACCTTCCACAGCCTCCAACCAGGCCGACCACCAAGAGGCTTGCCACGGCGGAGATAAACACGTTTTTATCGTTCATGACCGAACTCTTCAGGAAGACGAATTGAGTCTGTTCACCCGGAGAGTTTGCTCCATCATGTTTTTGCTATGCTTCTCTCGGGCAACGTCCTGGTTTGAGCATTGCAAACATTCCCCGTCTCCTCTGTGCGGTTGCGCACTGATTCATTGCCTATCAAAAACCTATAAATCGGCGTACGGGATGCTGTCTCCTGAGAGTTTGCGAAAATCCAGGGACAAAATCAGATCCTCGTCACCTGTCACATGAGCCATGCCGCTTGCACTGAAGCTTTGAAGTGAACGTTTCGCGGTATTGCGCAATCCTCATCACGGAGTCTGAAATGCATACAGGATCGTGCTGCTCTGCCTCGCCCTCCTCAGTTGTTCTAGCCGCTGCCCTGTTTGCCGCCCTGTCCGCCGGCCCGCTCTCTAGTACTTCGCGAGCCAGCAGCCCTCCGGCCAGCCTCTCCTACAGATTCACAAACCTCGCCCCGCTGGGAGGAGCTTTTAGTTCCGCCCGCGCTATCAATAATAACAGTCTCATAGCAGGGTTTTCCTCTTTCCCCGGAGGGGGTTACCATGATCAGGCGACAATTTGGGATGGCTCCGTGCCCACCGGTCTCAGCACACCGGCGCTTGGCTTCAGCGCGGCCTATGCCATCAATAATGCCGGGCAGATAGCAGGCAGTTCATCCCTTTCCCCGCAAAACCCTTTGGTCGCACATCAGGCATCACTGTGGAATGGCGCCAAGGTGGTGGATCTCGGCCCGCCTGGATCGGAGCAGCCGAGCGTAGGTAACGCGGTGAACGATTCCGGGCAAGTGGCAGGATGGTCCGAAAATCCCCGCGATGCGGGGTATCAGGCTACCGTGTGGAATGGCCCCAAGGCCACCGCTCTGGACACGCTGGCCGGTTGGTCTTTCAGTTCTGCCCAGGCCATCAACGACTCCGGTCAAGCCGCGGGGTATTCTACGCTCCGGGTTGGCGAAGACCCTTCCACTCCGACCACATACCGTGCGACGCTCTGGAACGGTACTGTGGCAACGGACCTGGGCACATTGGGGGGGCAGTACAGCTTCGCGAACGCGATTAACGAAACCGGGGAGGTCGCGGGGTGGGCCCAGTTAGCTGAGCCGGGCGCTTACCACGCAGCCCTCTGGAGCGGATCGGCAGTCAGTGACCTGGGGACACTTGGCGGGACAAACAGCGCGGCCAACGCCATCAATAGCGAAGGCGTGGCTGTCGGGTGGGCCGTTACGGCCGGTGACATTCAGCATGCCGCACTCTGGGATGGAGCAACGGCGGCAGACCTCAACAGTTTGCTGGAT
>DASSHJ010000061.1:0-3849 GCA_035692965.1 Nitrosospira sp.
CCAATACCAACATACCTTTAGCGGCTTCGAAGGCCGCCACCCACCGAAGATTGGCGCGCTTGTATCTCATTCTTTTACGGTTCTTTCGTTGATGGCCCGCCAACTGCCTTTTTTCCTGCTCCCTTTTCGCTAGCTGGAAAATGTACGGGCAGAGCCTTGAGTTATTGATGCGTATCATCCGTGATTTTTTTTGGAATTAATGACAAGTTTCAGAGCGAGGGGAGAGCCACTAATATAGCCAAAAAGAAATATCTCGCCGGGATTTTTATGTAGAGGCGCCCCCCGGACCCCTTCAAGTGCGGAGAAAAGCTATCCGGGACAAGAAAGTTTAAGGAAGAGGCAAGGGAAGAAATTGTCGAGCGGGCTTAGGTGTTTAGAAGAGAGATATAGGGTATTAAAGCCTCGTAGCGTGATGCTGAAAAAGTTGCATCCGGATAAGAAACGAGCGCGGGTAATAAAATACTCGCGATTGCCGCCACTCCGGTCCTTCCGCGTACACGGTATAAAAGACTCGACCGGAGGGTCAATGCATAGAGGCCGATTTATCGATCCGCGACGAACTTCAGGACATTTCCGTTGATGCAATAGCGCTTGTGGCTGGGTGGCGGCCCGTCGTTGAATAGATGGCCGAGATGGATGCCGGAACTCGCGCTACGCACTTCGACCCGCCTCATGCCGTGCGAGTTATCTTCATGCAGGGTGACCGCGCCTTCCACGGGATCGAAGAAACTGGGCCAGCCCGTTCCGCTTTCAAATTTGGTATTGCTGTAAAAGAGCGTCGCGCCCGTGATAGGGTCAACAAATCTTCCGGGCCGCTTTTCATCCAGATTGGATGCGGTAAAAGGAGGCTCGGTGCCTTGCTTGAAGGCGATTTTCTGTTGTTCGGGGGACAGCATCTGAAAGCCGAGCCATTTCCAGAAATTGGATTTCTCGCCATTGTATCCGGTGTAGCGGGCGGCCTCCTTGCCGTTCTTGAACAACACGATGGTGGGTGCCGCGAACAGGGGTTTTTCCAACGTCCAGCCGCTGGGCACATTCGAGTTCAATGTCCTGGTAATTGGCACTTCAGCTTGCCAATGGCTCATGATGTCCTTTTCGAAGCGCTCGCAAAATTCGCAATGCTCGGCCTCGAATGCCACCAATTGCTGGGTGGCGTTCAAATCGCTTCCCTTGAGGGGCTCGGATGTTATTTTCGACGCTGACGAGGCCGAAGAGGTCTCCGAGGAGACGGGCGACCTGCCCGCCTGCGCAACCTTCTTCGCTGAATCAGGATATTTCACCCCGGTGCCGCCCAGGCCACAATAACCGTCCGGGTTCTTTTTCAGATAGTTCTGGTGGTATTCCTCGGCGGTGATGTAATTCTTGAGCGGCAGGATTTCAGTCGTGATCTTGCCATAGTCAGCGGCATCAAGCGCCTTCTGATAAACCGCCTGGGTTGCCAGTGCCGCAGCCTTCTGGTTCTCATTATGGTAATAGATGGCGCTGCGATAATTGCTGCCTACATCATTCCCCTGCCGGTTACCTTGAGTAGGGTCATGGTTCTCCCAGAATTTTGCCAGCACTGTTTCCAGCGTTACCTTGGCTGGATCGAAAACCACCTTCACCACTTCCGCATGATTGCGCGCAGCGGTTTTACCGGCTCGAAGCGCTTTTTCATGATTCAGAATGTCCCGGTAACCCACGTTGGGAAGATTGCCACCTGCGTAGCCGCTTTCCACGTCGACTACGCCGGGAATTTCTCCCATGCGCTTTTCCGCACCCCAGAAACAACCCATGCCCAGAACGACGTAATCCGTCGCCTCGCGGGACGCCGCGGTTTTCTCCATCGCATATACTCCCATAATAACGCTCAGGCCTGCTGCCATGGCTATAACAGCCTTCATTTGCACACTCACCTCCATCCGGGTCTGATCTTGTAATACTCGTAGTACGAGCACTTACAGCTTCACGAAATTCTGTTGCTAACTGTTAAAACAGGAATGCCAGCGCATCGCCGATCTCGGTGCATCTGTCGATCTTGTCAAAAATATCTTTATGTTGCTCGTTCTACCCACATCCACGAACTGCGGCACATGTCTCGGTGAATTTGAAACCTGAAATGAAAATAAATTCCGTTGGGTTACAAACGAAAAGATGATTCAGGCCTCCCGTCCTTTGGTTGGCCTGTTTTCGCCTGCCTATTGATGGGCTTTTAGGGGGATTAAACGACCTATCACCAGGCTAGATCTAGTGATAGATCGGTTTGCTCGCTCACACCCTGCCTTCATTAAAGCTCGAGCAGCAAAAGTGAGCAGGGATGCCATTTTTTGGCGTATTCCGGGGGGAACTGCAGTTCGGACTCAAGGCCCGTAATATATAAATAAAATGTTATGGTAACAATCAAAACGAGTGACTTTTATTTATAGTAATACTGAGTACAATTAGCAAACTTCTTCATGCATTGCGCATCAGAGTTCCACCTAGTATAAAACCAGAGTTTCCCTAATGTTCCAATGTCATAGACCGCATTAGGATGGAGCGACTTTCACTTCATCCATTTCATTGGAGTTTACCTATCATGGAAAAAGAAATAAGGAAGTTTGTAGCGGCTATATCTACGCTGGGCCTACTAGCAGCCTGCTCGGGGACCGATGCAATCGAAGCAAGGAAGGACGACACAAGTGTGTCCGCACGAAATATCAGGCCTTTTGTCGACCATGACGAGCTTGCCAGGCGGTATGAAAACCGGGCCGGGAAACTGCTGGAAATAGCAGCGGAACACGAGAAACGGCTCCAGTATTACGAGGACAAAAGCTACCTCTACGGGAGACACCAGCAGGATTCACAAGCGCATACCATCGCCCTAGTGCAAAAATACAAGCGGGCGGCAGAGAAAGCCACCGAATCTGCTTTTCACCACAGGATGGTGTCGCAACTTGCGAAACGCGATTATATTGCTTCGGGGGCGTCACATTGATTTGGATTGCCCCGGGAGCTCAGCGGTGAACCTGGCTGGAACTGGATGAAACAGTACGACTTGATTCCGTGGCACTGGCCGCAGATTAGCTGTTCGCATCTCATTGGGGATTTCTTTTGAATGCCGCTACATATTGAAACACCATTAATTGAATCCCCTTCGATTAGTCATAAAGTGGGGCAATCCATTTGGCTGAAAATGGAGTCCGCCCAACCATCCGGCTCTTTCAAGGCCCGAGGAATCGGCTATGCATGCGAAGAATATTTAAAACGAGGGGCAAAACGCTTCATTGCATCATCGGGCGGTAATGCGGGGCTGGCAGTTGCTTTTGCTGGACGCAGCCTTTCAGTGCCTGTAGTCATCGTGGTGCCGAAGACAGCTTCAAAGCGGGCAGTGAACCTGATGGGTTTAGAGAACGCGGAAGTTATAGTCCATGGGGAGTCTTTGGACGAAGCACACCGATTTGCGCTGTCACTCATCCAACCTGCCGATGCCTATATACATCCTTTCGATGACCCGCTGCTTTGGAAAGGTCATGCCAGTCTAATTGATGAAATATTCCGTGCGGGTCTAAAGCCTGACGCTATCGTTCTGTCAGTCGGCGGCGGCGGCCTCCTGTGTGGTGTTGTAGAAGGATTGAAGCAGAATGGGATGGGCGATGTGCCGATCATCGCTGTTGAAACTGAAGGCGCCGACTCCTACGGGAAATCGTTAAACGCGGGATTCCTTGTCGAGCTTCCAAACATATCGAGTATCGCGACGACGTTAGGAGCGCGCATAGTTTGTGAACAAGCATTGGCGTACTCTAAAACTCACCATATCAAAAGCGTTGTGTTGCCGGACAAGATAGCCGTTTCTGCTTCCTTGCAGTTTTTGCAAGACCATGGAATTGT
>DASSHJ010000062.1:0-24546 GCA_035692965.1 Nitrosospira sp.
ATTGCAAGGTCGGGCGTGCAGCTTTCCACCTTCCCCAATGAGGTCATCGTGGGCGCCAGGATCTCAAAGTCGGGATCCCCAATGCCGCAGAGTGGTGATCTTCAGGGTCTCAGCGAGCCGATCAGGGTAGGAGCGTCCGGAATCAACGTCGTGATCGACCAGCAACTGCCTTAACGGCGCTCGCTTGCGCTCCCGCTCGATTGAGAATGATCTGAGCTTCCCTCTCCCGCTCGACTGAGAGTGATTTGAGCCTCCCTCTCCCGCTTGGGGGAGAGGGAAAGAGGGAGAGGGTGTTTTAAAAAGAAAGCACGTCCAGCCCATCCCTTCAGTACTGATCCTTTCCTCGATCCCACTTCGCGCCCCCCTTACCCTTCACTGGCAGTAGGCGAACGTAAACATACTGCGGAATCACCCTCCTGGTCTTTATCCTGCTAACGACCCTACTCGAGCTATAACTGGGAGCCGCACAACTGGTGATTGACCCATAAGGCCGCGGTAAACAGCAGGAGTGCACCGGCCTGGTGGGCTGCTGCGAGCGGAAGCGGAACTGCCAGCAATAAGGTGGAAATGCCCAGGGTGATCTGTATTGCCAGCATGATCAGCAGAAGCGTGCAGGCAAGGCGTGCCGACCCGGAAAGCGGCACCCCTCTCGATTTATACCAGAAAATCGGGATGAGGATGGCCAGGGCCCAGGCGATCATTCGGTGGTCAAACTGAACAGTTGCCATATTATCGAAGAAGTTACGGTACCATGGCTCCAGCACGAATATGTCGGGCGGAACGAAATGGCCGTTCATCAGCGGAAAGGTATTGTAGGCGAGGCCTGCGCGAATTCCCGCTACGAAACCGCCGGATAAAACCATCACGAAGATCAGCCCTGTGATCGTGGTGGAAAACCGGTGCAAGCCCTGCAACCGGATGTTTTGAAACGATGAGCGTGCTGGCGACAGAAGTTCCAGCGCTACGTGGAACATTGCGGCATAAATAAGAAAAGCCAGCCCTAAATGCGCAGTCAGTCGGTATTGGCTGACATGGGGATTATCGACCAGGCCGCTTTTTACCATGTACCAGCCCATCGCTCCCTGCAACCCCCCCAGCACGAAAATACCAGTCAGCTTGAGGCCAAGGGACCGGTCGATCGCCTTTTTAGCGAGGAAGTAAACAAAGGGAATAAAAAAGGCAAGCCCGATGACCCGGCCGAGCAAGCGGTGAAAATATTCCCACCAGAAAATACCCTTGAACTCGTCCAGGCTCATGCCCAAGTTTACTTTTTTATATTGCGGTGTCTGGTGGTATTTGTCAAAAAGCTCGTCCCAATCCTTCTCACTGAGGGGGGGAACAGTTCCCACGATGGGCTGCCATTCAACGATTGAAAGGCCGGAATCAGTGAGCCGGGTCACCCCTCCAACAACAACCATGGCAAATACCAGGGCGCAGCACGCCAGCAGCCAGATACCGATAGATTTCTGCATTTCCGGATGAGAAATTAACAATAGACGTTGACCATGCTCACCAAGTGCCGAAGCCCCGGATCGATGATCGGCTCAGATCACCTCGCGCGCAGAAGGCGTTGCCTGTCCCGATCCCACTCCTTCTGCTTCTCGGATTCACGCTTGTCATGCTGTTTCTTGCCTTTGGCAAGGCCGATCTCGAGCTTGATTTTGCCCTTCTTGTAGTGCATGTCCAGCGGCACCAACGTATAGCCGGCACGCTCGGCTTTCCCGATGAGCCGCTTTATTTCCTCCGCATGCAGGAGAAGCTTTCGAGTCCGGACGGGGTCAGGGTTGATGTGGGTCGAAGCAGCCAGCAAGGGGCTGATATGGCAACCAATGAGGAATAACTCGCTGTCTCGAATGATGACGTAGGCTTCTTTTAGCTGTACGCGCCCGGCGCGGATCGCTTTGACCTCCCATCCCTGGAAAACAACGCCTGTTTCGTATTTCTCCTCGATAAAATAGTCGTGGAAGGCTTTCTTATTCTGGACAATACTCATTTACAGGAGGAAAAAGGATGAGTTCCGCTTGGTTTTGGTGTATTTTAACAGCTTTTGCCGCTTGTCTGGCTTGATCAGGCAGCTTCTCCTATGGCGGACATCGAGAAATCAGTTTTGATCGGTTATTCGGCTAGCCAGATGTTTGCATTGGTGGATGCAGTTGAGGATTATCCCAAGTTCCTGCCGTGGTGCGGCGGCTCTTCCGTGACTCGCCAGAGTGACAAGGTGACTCACGCTACAATTCTGATCGATTATCACCATATCAAGCACAGCTTCACGACTGAAAACGTACGGACACCTCCAGAGCTGATCACGATGACGCTGCTCAATGGTCCCTTCAAAAATCTCGATGGGCAATGGCGTTTCATCCCTCTTTCCGAAAATGCCTGCAAGATTGAATTCCGCCTGCACTACACCTTCTCGCATATTTTCCTGGAAAAGCTTGTCGGACCCGTTTTCTTCATGATCGCGAACAGTTTTGTCGAAGCATTTATCGAGCGGGCGGAAGATATCTATGGAGAGTCGTGACGAAACAATCGCGATCGAAGTTGTATACGCTCTGCCTGGGCACCAGGTGATTCGCGAACTGCGCCTTCCCAGCGGTACAACGGTAAAAGGAGCTGTGGAGCGTTCAGGAATCGCCGATCTATACCCCGAGATCGACTTTGCACGGAACAAGCTGGGAATCTTTGGAAAGCTGGTCGACCCGGGCAGAAGGCTGTGCGCGGGAGATCGCGTGGAAATCTATCGTCCGCTGGCTCGCGATCCGAAAGAAATTCGCAGGGAGCGCGCAAGACTTCGTCACAATACAAGTGTGGCCAAGACTTTCGACAGACCTGATACTGCTTGAAGTCCCCCTCCGGCGTTGCATGAAGCCCAACCGCATGCTTCGCGGTTTCGCTATAATGCGAGTTTGCAAAGGATCAATACCATGCGACTGGTTGAGAAAGCCCTGACCTTTGACGATGTACTGCTGCTTCCCGCCCATTCCGCAGTTTTGCCGCGCGACGCCGATCTCAGGACAAGGCTGA
Source organism: Nitrosospira sp. (assembly GCA_035692965.1). Lineage (GTDB taxonomy): Bacteria > Pseudomonadota > Gammaproteobacteria > Burkholderiales > Nitrosomonadaceae > Nitrosospira. Next base: position 3,025 of record DASSHJ010000062.1, read on the forward strand.
CGCGCTCGATCACTCTCAATGTTCCCCTCGTTTCTGCCGCCATGGACACCGTCACTGAAGCGCGGCTTGCCATTGCGCTCGCCCAGGAAGGCGGAATCGGAATTGTCCACAAGAACATGCCGGTCGAAGCGCAGGCTTCCCAAGTGGCAAATGTCAAGCGATTCGAAAGCGGCGTAGTGAAGGAACCCATCACGATCCCACCCGACATGACCGTGCGGGAAGTTTTCAACCTCATACGGCGATACAAGATATCGGGGCTACCGGTGGTCGAGGGATCGAAGGTCGTAGGTATCGTCACCAATCGGGATCTTCGCTTTGAAACCAATCTCGATCAACCCATCAAGAATATCATGACCTTGAAAGACCGCTTGGTGACCGTGAACGAAGGCACGACGCGGGAAGAGGCCATGGCGCTGCTGCATAAGCACCGGTTGGAAAGGGTTCTTGTGGTCAACGCCGATTTTGAGCTGCGCGGGCTGATTACAGTCAAGGATATCATCAAGACGTCCGAGCATCCCAACGCATGCAAGGATGAGCAGGGCCGTCTGCGTGTAGGAGCGGCCATCGGAGTTGGCGAGGGCACCGATGAACGTGCGGAAGCCTTGGCTGAAGCAGGCGTGGATGTCATTGTGGTGGATACAGCCCATGGACACTCGCAGAGCGTGCTGGATCGCGTGGCCTGGGTTAAGAAGCGCTTTCCGCAGATCCAGGTCATTGGCGGCAATATCGGGACCGCCGCCGCGGCCAAGGCTCTTGTGGAACAGGGAGCGGATGCTGTGAAGGTAGGCATTGGGCCTGGCTCGATCTGTACTACGCGCATGGTCGCAGGCGTTGGCGTACCACAAGTAACCGCGATCAAGAATGTGGCTGATGCCTTGGCTGAAACAGGCATTCCCTTGATCGCCGATGGCGGCATCCGCTATTCGGGTGATATCGCCAAGGCAATTGCGGCGGGCGCACATTCGGTCATGCTGGGTGGGCTGTTCGCTGGAACCGAGGAATCGCCTGGGGAAATCGAACTTTATCAGGGACGTTCATATAAAACCTACCGGGGCATGGGATCGCTCTCCGCCATGCAGCAGGGTTCGAGCGACCGCTATTTTCAGCAGACCGAGGGGGATTCAAAAAAGCTCGTGCCGGAAGGGGTGGAAGGCCGTGTTCCTTTCAAGGGAAGCGTGGTTGCGGTGATTCACCAGCTTATCGGAGGATTGCGGTCCGGCATGGGGTATGTGGGCTGCAGCACAATTGATGAAATGCGCGCAAAAGCCGAGTTCATTGAAATAACGTCTGCCGGAATGCGGGAATCGCACGTTCATAATGTGCAGATCACCAAGGAAGCACCGAATTATCACGTCGAATAGTCTCCCGCTCGAGGGGGCCGACCCCTGAAAAATTCCCGATAACGGGATGTAGACCTTTTTCCGAGCTGATTCCCGAAACCCTTCCCGCGGCCCCCTCTCCTGCCACTTATTTTTGATTTTTCCCTGGCTTCGACGAACGCCAAAGACTTTCCAGTATTCTTTCTATCCGTGTTCTATTTCAACTACCCGTCCGTTCTCCTGTCCGCTTACCCATGCACCAAAAGATACTCATTCTTGACTTCGGCTCACAATATACCCAACTGATTGCACGACGCGTACGTGAAAGCAGCGTGTATTGCGAGATTCATCCGTGGGATTCGGCACCTCACTTTATCCAAGCGTTCGCACCCACTGGAATCGTCCTTTCGGGAGGACCTGCCTCTGTCCCCGTTGCGGAGACGCCGCGAGCACCCCAGGTCGTGTTCGAACTGGGGGTTCCGGTGCTGGGCATCTGCTATGGAATGCAGACCATGGCGGCGCAATTGGGCGGCACAGTCGAAAATGGCAAAATCCGGGAGTTCGGATATGCAGAGGTAGAGATAATTGCCCCAAATGTTCTGCTGCGCGATCTGAATGACAGAACAGGTGCAGATGGGCATGAAATGCTTGAGGTATGGATGAGCCATGGCGATACAGTTATTGCTCTGCCATCCGGATTCAAAGTTATCCTTCAAAATGCCGCTACGCCTATAGCGGGAATGGCGGACGAGGAACGTAAATTCTACGGAATCCAGTTCCACCCGGAAGTCACTCATACTCTCCAGGGAAAAGCAATTATCGAGCGCTTCGTCCATGAAATCTGCGGAGCCGGTTATGACTGGAATATGCCCGATTATGTGGCGGAAGCGATTGGCCGAATCCAGTCAGAAGTGGGCCTGGATGAAGTTATCCTCGGCCTGTCTGGGGGGGTGGATTCAGCGGTCGCCGCTGCCCTGATCCATGGCGCTATCGGTAAGCAACTGACGTGCGTTTTTGTTGACACGGGCCTGCTTCGGCTCAGAGAAGCGGAGCAGGTCATGGAGACGCTCAACCGCAACCTGGGCGTGAAAGTCATCCACGTCGACGCGAGCAAGGCTTTTCTAGGCGAATTGCATGGCGTGTCCGACCCCGAGACCAAGCGACGCGTCATCGGGCGCGAATTTGTCGAGGTATTTCAGCGCGAAGCAGCGAAAATTCCTAATGCCCGGTGGCTGGCCCAAGGAACAATATATCCAGACGTCATAGAATCAGCGGGAGGCAAAATGAAGAAAGCCCAGACGATCAAATCGCACCATAACGTAGGCGGACTCCCCGAAACGCTGCACTTAAAACTGCTTGAACCCCTGCGTGAACTGTTCAAGGACGAGGTGCGAGAGCTTGGCCTGACGCTGGGCCTTCCGCATGACATGATTTTCCGCCATCCCTTTCCCGGCCCGGGCCTCGGGGTGCGCATCCTGGGCGAGGTAACGGAGGAATACGCAAATCTGTTACGGGAGGCTGACGCGATCTTCATCGAAGAATTGCGCATTTCTGGCTGGTACGAAAAAGTCTCCCAAGCCTTCGCCGTCTTCCTGCCGGTTAAATCAGTAGGGGTTATGGGCGACGGACGCACCTATGAGTATGTGGTCGCGCTACGCGCCGTGCAGACCGAAGACTTCATGACTGCGCACTGGGCGGAGCTCCCCTATGCACTCCTGGGGAAAATTTCCAACCGCATCGTGAACGAAGTGCGCGGGGTCAATCGAGTTGTTTACGATATCTCGGGCAAGCCGCCTGCCACCATAGAGTGGGAATGATTTTTTCACGCAATTAACGGCATCAGGGGCTAGGACGAGCAGGAGAAGAGAGATCTGATGCCTGCCTTGCACGCCATACTTGACAATTGCACGGTTAGACGGCAACTGCCGGATGAGGTGGCCGCTCGCTACTACCACTAAGCCTATTGGCTTTTATATCCGGAGCCGTTTTGCCACCCGTGCAACGATTTCTATTGCCCTTCCGAAACCCACTGGATGGCATATCGTACCAACTCTGGCGCGTCTTTCAAATTCAGTTTGGTACGTATGTTGTAGCGATGGGTTTCAATAGTTTTAATGCTGCGGTTGAGCAAGCGGGCAATTTCCTGAGTGCTGTGGCCCGCTCCAATTAAATGTAATACTTCAAACTCCGTAGGGCTAAGGCTGCTAACCAATGGTTCAGATTTTGAATTTCCAGCCGTTATCCGCTTCAATAATCTCGCCTGTATGTGCTTGTTCAGGTATAAATTTCCATTCAATAGTTCGCGGATAGCGCCCACGAGCACCTTGCCCGGCTCTTGCTTCATCACGTAACCTCGCGCGCCGGCCCGCAAGGCACGCTCTGCATATACTGCTTCGTCATGCATCGACACAACCAGCATGGGCAATTCGGGAAGTATGTTATGCACCCTCTTTATGACCTCAAGTCCGGAATGGGTTTTGAGAGATACGTCCATCAAAACAATATCAAAATGATGATCCGGCGTGAGAAGCGCCAGCGCCTCCTCACCATCACACGCCTCCGCAGCCACTGCCATGTCGGGCTCGCGATTGATAAGCATCTCCATGCCATGCCGGAACATCGCGTGATCGTCCACGAGCATCACCCGTGCTTTCGCGGCCGAGGCTCCCACTCTTAAGGCTCCCGACCCAGCGGCATTTCTAATCGCACTTCCGTCCCACCTCTGGGAGAAGACAGGAATTTCAGTTCAGCACTCAGCTGGCGGGCGCGGTAATGCATGATTTTAATTCCTACTCCCGTGGAGGAGCCCTGTTCCGTGTCAATACCGGAAATGCCGGTGCCATCGTCGCATATGGACAGGTAGAGCACTCCGCTGTCGGAGCCTAGCAAAATGTCAATATGACGCGCACCGCCATGGCGTATCGCATTGCTGATCGCTTCCTGCGCAATCCGGTAAAGGTTAAGGGCAACCTTGTTATCATCGATGGCGATGTCATTCTTCCGGACGAATTCGCAGCTAATCTTATAGGCGTCCCCAACCCTGTTTGCGAGTGCTTGCAGTGCGATTATCAAGCCATAGGTTTCCAATTCAAACGGGAGCAAGCCCTGCGCGAGTTCCTTGCATCTAGCGACTGCGCTCCGCGCTTGCGTTGCGATCGACGCGGCAACTTTCGCGGCTTCTGTTATGCCGGAAGCCGACATGTCCTGCTCCAGGGTCTCCGCTTGATAACCAATCGCTGCAATCTGCTGCCCAAGATTGTCGTGCAATTCCTGCCCGATCGTACGCTGGTATTTTTCCGCAACGGAAACTACTGTCTGCTCCAGTTGCTTGCCCTCGAGCCATCTCTCCAGATCACGCGCGACCGCGTCAATGAGTCTCTGCTCCTCAGGTAACAGGAAGGGCTTGTTTTCCGGGTAGAAAACCCTCAAATGCCCGCACAGCCTCTTGTTCACTGTAATGGCCGACACCAGTTCGTGCGTAAGATTCTGAGCATGATTCTCAGAAATGAAACGCCTGCTGCCGACTTCGATGATGGCAGTAGCAATTTTGGGGAACTGCATTGCCGGGATCAGATGCGCAAAAATATGCTGGCATACATTATCGAACGATAATTCCTGCCCCAGGTTGCGTCGAATCTCGTAGAGGCAAGTGATTTCCTTCAGGCGCTCGAGCAAGGTTTCATCGATTCTTTTTGCCTCGAGCCATTTCCCCAACTCAACCCCGACGGCGTCGATCAGTCTTTGTTCCTCCGGTATGAGAAAGGGCTTGTCCAAAGGATAGAATACGCGTAGCTGCCCACGTAATTTGTTATCCGCGCTAATCTTTGCATGCAACTCATGCGTAAGACCCTTTTCGTGACTTCCAGTAGCAACCCGATTATCGTCGAGTTCGATCACGACGGTCGCTGCTTCTGGGAATTGCAGCGCCGGCATCAAGTGCTCAAAGATTTGCTGGCAAATATCCTTCACCTGCAATTCGAGGCTTGCGGCGCGTCGAATCTCGTGCAGGCAGTTCACTTCCTTAAGCCATCTCTCCAGGTCGTGCGCGATTGCATCAATTAACTCCTGCTCTTCAGGCAGCAGGAATGGCTTATCTAGAGGGTAGAACACACGCAGATGTCCGCACAGCTTATTGTTTACTGTAATGTCCGCGTGCAGCTCGTGCGCCCTTCCCTGCTCACACAATTTATTGTTCGCGCTAATTTTCGAGCGCAGCTCATGTGTACCCTCGTGCCCATCATCCTCGCCCACAAACCGTCGGTCATCGAGTTCGATGACGACAGTGGCGGATTTTGGGAATTGCAATGCGGGTATCAGGTGCCGGAAGATTTCCTGGCAGACGTCCTCCAGCGGCAATTCAAGCTCCGCGCTGCGTCGAATCTCGTACAGGCAATTAATTTCCTTAAGCCACATCTCCAGATCGCCCGCGATCGCATCAACGAGTTCCTGCTCCTGCGGTAGTAAAAACGACGTATTGTCAGGATAAAACACGCGCAAGTGCCCGCACAGCCTGTCGCGCACTGCGATGTTCGATTGCAGCGCGTGCGTACTACCCTCACGATAGTTCTCCGAGGCAAAACGCCGCCCATCGAGTTCGACCGTGGCGCTCGCGACTGCCGGGAAGTGCATTGCCGGTATCAAATGGTCAAAAATCTGCCGGCAAATATCTTCCAGGGGTAATTCCGGCCCCATGTGGTGGCGGCTCTCGTAAAGACATGTAATCTCCTTCAACCGCTCACGGAGCTCCTTTGCGCTGCCAGGAGACTCTTCGGCCCGCGTAGTGGGAGCTATAGCACTCGGTACATTTTTGCGAATCATGCCGGCTCTCCTCCTTCCCTCAATCTGATGTCTTTTCCCGTTCCATGGAGGTTGTCGACTCTTAATTGATCATGCTTTCGGAAATAGCTTACTGAAACTTTTTTACAACGCTGCCCGGCTGGTAACGCGCCGTCTGACGACCTATTTTCAGCTGTCAATGAAAGACTAGTTATTTCTGAATGGAAAGTTGTAATAAAACGGTTAAATTTTGGTTAAATTTTCATGGAAGAGAGGAAAGCTATGGAAGAAGCGGCGGAAGGCCGGCATCAAGCTGCTTGCGCAAATTGAACCTCTACAAAGAGGCAAGGTGAGGATGGGAGGCTTTGGGGCAGGCCGTCGAGGCAGCCATGACTGATGCGTGCGCAAGCTATTGCCCATCGTAAACGTGGTCATGAAAACTCAAACCCCCGGGAAGAAATTACCGACCGCTTGACGCAGTTGCTCTCTCGTCGCTTCTTTCTGCGTTGCTAAGGGTTTCACCTAGTCTTGCTCAAGGTTTCGCTTAGCAAAAAACGAGAGTTTCCCCCAATGTTCCCATGGTCTTAGCTGTATTAGGATGAAACCGCTTTACTTCATTCACTTCATTGGAGGGCATCCATCATGAAAACAGAAATAAGAAAGTTTATAGTGGCTGTTTCCGCACTCGGCCAACTGACTTCGTGCGTTCAGACCAGTGCTTTCGAACTAAAGAACGACGATACGAGCATACCCGCGCAAAATAGCAGAACTTTTACCGATCACGATAGTATTGCCAGCCGGTATGAAAATATTGCGAAGGAACTTCTGGTGAAGGCAGAGGAGCACAAGAAACTGCTCGAGCATTACGAGGACAAAAGCTACCTCTACGGGAAGCGGGGGCAGGATTTCCAATCGCATAAAATTGCTTTAGTGCGAAAATACACGCTGGCAGCGGAGAAAGCCGCTACGCAGGCTGCTTTCCACTACAGGATGGCGTCGGAGCTTACGAAGCGCGATTACGCCGCTTTTCGGGAGCCGCCGCATCATTAAGCAACAGGTAAAACAAGGCCAAGATCCGATCGGATTCTAAAAACCCGACTTGGAAGGAACAGCATTGGGAGTAAGGGAGCGGACGATTCCAGGAACCGTGATATCGAAGCCTCGAAAAACCCGAACGATGACAATATGGCGGCATAGCATGAAGATGCTGGTCAATCTTGGGGCGATAGCGCGGCGGGTGTTGAGGCCAGTGTAGTGAGGAGCACTGGCCTTTCTCAAGCTGCCCATCACCTGATTTATTTGGATCACTGGTCTCTAAAACCCATTGAAAGCTTGAAGTAATGAAGAGGAGACATAGTAATTCCTGGCCGCGCCAGACGGGGAAATGCTGATTGAAATGGGGCTAACACGTGGAGAAGAAGCAGGATGAGGGCAAGGTGTGGTGCAAGCAAACACCGATGCAACACTCAGACGGAAAAGAGGAATGGAACGATAAAATCACACTACCGAACAATTGAATCGGATCTGACAACTGCACCAGTCAAATCGGGGTAACTGCCAGATGAAATCGCGACTGCTACAGATAAGATCACACACTAAAAATTGAATCCCATCTCATCTCTCAAATCGGGCAACTGCCAAACCGAGTAATTTCGGCGAGCTTACTACTACACGTATGTCCACAACTGGAACATCCGTTACTTGAGGAAGACAGCAGGAGATCGCACTCCGCTATACATAAGACGCATAGCGCGATCTTCCTGACGTTTTACCGCGTTCACGGTGGACTCGAGATTCCTTCAAGCGCTTCCATCACTGGTTCAATATCGGAAGCGTCGACCGCGAAGTCGCCGAGTGACACGATTCCGACCAGATGGTGCTTCCCGTCCACGATAGGAAGCCGCCGGATTTGATGTTCGCTCATGATACGGGCTGCATCTTCCACAGTGTCATCCTCGTTGGCCGATATAACTCCCCCGCTCATGACTTCCTTTATCTGTGTATCCGGGCTTTTGCCCTCGGCAACTGCCCTCACCGTGATATCACGATCGGTGATGACGCCGAGCAACTGACCATTGTTCGCCACGGGCAGCAGTCCGAAATCCCCATCCCGCATTTCCTGCGCAGCTTCCTCAATGGAAGAATCGGGACTGATAGTATGTACATCCGAACTCATCACTTCCCTGATTTTTTGCATGTCCGTCTCCTTGTCTGAAAGTCGGGCGGCGGCGCTTGATATACTTCTATAGCGGCTTTCGCCCACTGATGATTCTGAGGAGGATCATTACAATTGCGATTACCAGAAGAACGTGTATAAAGCCGCCCAGTGTGTAGGAACTTACCAATCCGAGCAGCCATAAGATGATCAAGACAACAGCGATTGTATAGAGCATGATGTTCCTCTCTTTTATGAATTATCCATGACTCTCCAGATGGTTGCCTTGCTGCCGTTGTTAACCAGCCGGGGAGTGCATCCGCCACTTTTTCTGCTTGGTCGTCTCTCCTTGTTCTCTGCACCGTCAGACTTGAGCTGCTGCCGCGGCTTTCTGCTTTTATTATTATTGTTTGAAGGTTTAAAGCTGAACTCGTCCTGAACTGCCTTCTTCCCTCATTTGATCTCCCCCATGAGACAAGGGGAGATCAACGGGATTATGCTTAGTGGTGCCGTGGGGGATAATCCTCCTTCTGCTGCCTCGCCCACTCGGAGATCTGCTTGTCGGCCTCTTCCTTTGTAATACCATAGGATTCCTGGATCCTTCCGGATAGCTGATCCTTTTTACCGGCAATAGTATCGATATTATCATCAGTGAGCTTGCCCCATTGTTCCTTGATCTTGCCCTTCAATTGTTTCCAGTTTCCTTCTATTTGGTCCCAGTTCATTCTTTTACTCCTTCGTGTTCAAGTTAATAAAGCTGCTGAACGCTTCCTTCGTTATCGGCATGGCTATTTCTTGACGCTCATCTCATTGGTCACCTTCTTGACGCCCTCGACGCCTTTTGCGACCTCAGTAGCCCTGTCTATCTGGGTCTGATTGTTCACGAATCCGCTAAGCTGGACTTCTCCGTTTTGGGTCACGACTCCGATATCGCCACTATTTACTTGAGAATCACCCAGCAACGCTGCCTTTACCTTTGTTGTGATCACGGCATCGTCTATCTTTTCGCCCACGGTCCCGCTACCGGTTTTCAAATCCATCTTGTTATCCACGCTCTTCACGCCTTCAACACCCTTGGCCAATGCCACTGCGCGATCCATTTGAGCCTGGTTGTCAACGAAGCCGCTCAATTGCACGACACCCTTGCGCGTCTCCACCTTGATGTCGCTTCCTTTCACATCCGCGTCGCCCATGAACGCGGACTTCACCTTCGTGGTAATGGCAGCATCATCGGCCTCGGTTCCTACGGTAGTCTTGGCTTCCGTTTTTGGGGCCCCGGATTTTGGGCCTTCCTCTTTTTTTCCACAGCCTGAAATCAACAGTGCACCGGCGAGCGACAAGGTCAGGACAAATAACTTATTTGGGATATTCATGCTTGTTTTCTCCAAATTAAAGTAAAAATTAACGAAATGGTTGGCTGCCAATGCTGTCGCAGAGAAACCGACCTCTGCCCCCCTTTGGAGCGCATTTGGCAGCTGAATGGTTCGGGGTGGAAAGCGCTCAGCAGAACGGCTATAACTTGGCCAACTCTCGCGTTACCCTTGAGCCTTTAGCAGCTCCGAGTTAACCAATATCAGTCAAATAAATCCCGCTGCCATTGGCCTTTCTACGGTTTCCATCATGCGACTTGCAGGCCAACGGCTCAGTGCGCTGTCGCACATAAATGCAAATCGCCGTTTGTTTTGAACGGAAAAAATGGGTCGACGGAGGTGGAAGTTAATAGATAAGGTGAGGATTCATCATTATTTTTCTCCTTTACGGAAAAAAAAAGCAAACATGCTTTCAGCATGTCACTCATTCAGGAAATGACAGGGGAAGGAACGAACATGAATCGCCAAGGATCCTGGAGGCAGATTGAGCAGCCAAAGGTTTCAAGGAGAAGGCCTCATGGTTCCAACAGCCTGCAGCGGTAATAGGGGACATTCTTGTTTTGCAATTTCCGTCTGATCAAGCAGGTGTTAGCGTGAGAAGTCTCATTTTTGTCGGCCCTTTCTACGAAATAAGGATTGAACAATCCACAGCTGTGATTTCCGGGATACAAGTATTGAAGACGGCTCCCACAGGTCGTGCACATAGCCAGACCTCCAACTGCTAGATTGATTACGTACGACCGCATTTTGTTTTGTCTTGCCTGTCGGCCAGCGAATTGCCCGGATCTGACGAAGGCTTGGGCTGCGAACTTTAAACACTCCGGCACCCCAGCAGTACTGGCGAAAACAAGGTAATCGGGAAGTGTGAAAACAGGAGTAGACACAATCTGAAACCGGACATATAGAATTCCATCTGCTCACCCATTAGATCGCACGGAATACCTCGTGATAAATATCAAAAGCCTCACCCGATATTCAAATATCTCTCTTGTCCTGCTGCTGATCGTTATCGGTGCGCTCTTCTTCCATGAATTGACAATCCGAGAGGAAATCACTAATGGCGAGCATCGCCGCTACCAGGCATTGATGTTGGCGGATGAATTGGTGCAAAGTTCGGATGACCTGACCCGAATGGCGCGCTCTTATGTCACCACTGGAGATCCCAAATATAAGCAACATTTTTATGAAATATCTGACGTTCGAGCCGGGAAATTACCGCGGCCCTTGAACTATAGCCCTGCTTACTGGCACTTGGTGGAAGCAGGACGAGCATCAGCCTTCCAACCGGGTGAAGCTGTTCCCATGCTGGAGATGTTCCGTCGAGCAGGTTTCAGCGAGGAGGAATTTTCCCTGCTCAGGGAAGCGCTCATGAATTCAAATGGGTTGATCGAAATGGAAACACGGGCCTTTGCCGCTGTGGAAGGGCTTAAAGATGACGGCATGGGCAATTTTACGGTAAAGGCGAAACCCGACCCGGCACTTGCTCTCCGCCTCCTGTTCGGTCCCGAATACACTGACCGTAAAGCTGACATCATGGCGCCTATTCAGGAATTCATGGATTTGTATAATCTGCGCATGGAAAACGAACTGAACCGGAAGTTGGCCCGCCTTGAACGTCAAAGCCTTTATGAAATGTTTGCCGTTATCGTCGCGCTGATCGCCACCATGGCGATTGTCTTTTATACCCGGCTTGGAATTTTGCGGCCTCTTGCGGAGCTTGGCCGGCAGGTAGCGACGGGAACCCGGGAGATGTCCGCTGTTCGTTATGGAAGGGCATCCAGCAATGAGGTAGAGAAGCTTGGCGAAGCACTGGCGCTGGCTGATGAAGAGAAAAGGCAGCTGCTGGAAAATGAGCGCGCGGCAAGGAACGAAGCGGAGCGCGCGAGCCGGCTCAAGGACGAGTTCCTGGCCACTCTTTCCCATGAGCTTAGGACCCCGCTCAACGCCATCCTCGGATGGTCCCAGCTCATCCTGAGCGGGAATATGAAAAAGGAAGATGTTCATCGCGGGCTTGAGACGATCGAACGAAACGCCTACGCGCAAAACCGGCTTATTGAAGATCTTCTTGAAATGAGCAGCATCATTTCGGGAAAAGTCAGGCTGGATATGCATCTGCTGGACGCGGACAGCCTGATCGAGGCAGCCATTGAATCCGTCAGACCAACAGCGCAAGCGAAGCAGGTTACCTTGACCAGAACGATCTATCCACAATCCCACCTGATCATGGGCGATTCCAGCCGGCTTCAACAGGTCTTCTGGAATCTTTTATCGAACTCCATCAAATTTACGCCGAGCGGTGGGAGTATCGATGTCGTTGTGGGGCAATCCGCACTTTTTCTTGAAATCAGGATAACCGATTCAGGCATGGGAATTTCGCCGGAATTCATGCCCTACGTCTTCGATCGCTTCAGGCAAGCCGATGCTTCGCTTACGCGTCAGCACGGCGGGCTCGGTCTTGGACTGGCAATCGTCAAGCAACTGGTGGAACTTCATGGGGGGTCTGTCCGGGCGGAAAGTCCGGGAACCGGAAAAGGTTCGTCATTTATCGTTCAGCTCCCACTGGTGGCAAGGAACCTTGATCTGAAGGAGAGTGTGAACGCCGCGGGGGAGCGAAATGTCCGCGGCGCGAGAGCTCCCTCCTTCAAAGGCCTGACAATACTGGTCGTTGACGATGAACTGGATGCACGGGAGATCATCAAACGTATTCTGACGAGCCGCGGGGCCGCGGTAATCACGGCTGCCAGCGCGGGAGAAGGACTCGACATAGTCAGGGCCAAAAAGCCGGACTTGATCATCAGCGACATCGGAATGCCGGGTAAAAACGGTTACGAGTTCCTTCGGGAGGTACGGGTTTTTCAAATGAAGGCAGGCACCTACACACCTGCCGTAGCGCTGACAGCATTTGCGCACCCTGACGATGCCTGCAAGGCGCTGGACGCCGGCTACCAGAGACATTTGATCAAGCCCATCGATTCATTCAGGCTGATCACGACCATTGCGGAGCTTGCCCGGCAGAAGTGAAAGTGCGCCGGAGGTCACCAGCGATAACCTCACCGAGCGCAAAAGCTCAAGTGTCCTGCCTCCGGATCCCCACTGCTAGATTCCTACCCGTTCATCCACTGTTGAAAGCGTCAAATCATATGAGCATCCAACGAGGCGTCTGGTCGAAGGGATATAGAGGCCCACCGCGTCTGTGCTGCCTCGAACATAGTTACACGTTTTATAAATCCCTCAACAACTTGAGGGATATTCCTGAGATATTGGATGAATTCCTTGAGAAGCCAGCCCAATCTCGATGGAAAAGTTTTCTTGACATTTGAAAATAATCCACATCGCCAATAAAAGGAATGTCATTAGCGTCCAGCTCCGCGAAAAGGCGCATGGATGCTTGGTCTTATATATATGTATCTAATTCTAAAGAAGTTTTTAAAAGTACAAAAATTAACCACAAGTGAAAATACTGTTTCGAAAGGCCGACTTAGGAGTAGTGTTCATGCCTTATCAACAAACTTATCCACAGCAACTGTGGAAAATAAAAGCTCTGCAAAGCAGTCGACAAGGATAAATCGTTCCGTGCTTTTACCGTCGTCAGAACGGACAATGTAATTCGACGCGGAACTGACGCGGAACTGAGTTAGGCGCAGAAACAAGAGCCCTTGGTACATACGCTCTAATTTTTAGTGGAGTGTTCACCGGGGTTTCGAAGGCCGAACGGTCGATGAGAAAGCAATTGGAGAACTGGCAGTAACAAAATCATTCTGGCCCAAAGAAAAAGATGAGCCCGACCGCAAGCCATGAGAGAAACGCATGGGTGGCTAAGTTTAGAACGTGCTTCCCCTCGTCACACCGCCTCAGCAGTGGAGCAAATTATCAAGGACCGGTTACCCTCTCCCTCAGAGGCGTAAACCCTGACTTCGGCTCACCGCTCGGATAATTCCTTACAAAACTGTTGTGCCGCAAGAAATGGCATAAAGAGAGCATTCTTCTCGCTGATTGAAGCATGCTCCACGTCACACTGTAAAGGATTCCGAAAAAGCCAAGCATAATCACATCTATTGATGGCTAAAAAAGCAAAAATTCCGCTTGACAATTTCACAGTAATCCACATCTGCCCCTTAGCCCCGGCAACGCGTCCAAAGCCCATCCATGCAGACACGCATGAACATTAGCGCTTCATTTATTTATTTGATTTATAAGTATTTTTTTCTCAGCGCAAAAATTAGCCAAAAAAGAAAATATCCTTACGAAAAGGCGACTTATACGCCGTGTCAATAGCTTATCAACAAACTTATCCACAGCAATTGTGGACAACGGCAGTTCGCCTTGTGATGCGATTTCAGAACATAGAGGAGAGCAGATAACTCGAAAATCACCAAGTCCGCTAGTTGCGGCCAACTTCTATCTTCCCCGATTACCCGGGAAGCTCTCTTTTTCCCCGGAGACCAGCAGACCGAAAGCGGTCCTCACAGGCATCCCTTAGTCATGTCAATTCTTTAGTGTCGCAGGGTCCTGGTATTCCTCCATACGAAGGGCTTCTTCGACCGTTTTTTTTGCTTCATCCAAGGTGCCGGCCTGGGAAACGTCCACGCCCGGATTTGGATAGCTGTGCCAAAAGGAAAAACCCGCGCTGGTATGCCACAGCAAGCCTCTTACATGCTTTTCCACGAACACTTCCTGATGATTTTCATCAACGACTTTCCATTCAATTTCCATCGCTCGCTCCCTGATATTATGCGGTCAAAGCCCGCGGTTGCTTCTACACACCGGATCTCAAGTATACCCGTCCGATATCTTTTCCCCAAACATCAGCCACATACCAAGCGCTACCAATACTACGGTTCCGTTGCCGCCTCCCGCTTTTACAGATGACAGCGAAAAGCCTGCTTGCGTCTCTGCACGACAGAACGTACCGCGCGTTACTAAGTTCGGTATCGCACAGTATTTCGTTCTGGATGGATTATCTTATCGTGCAAGCACGAAGTACGACATTAACGATGGAAACCTGTTCGTTTTACATCAATTTCTCGATTGAAGACGGAGGCGGAAGTGAGAAACTACGATTACGATGATGAATACGCTCGGTACAGCGGCCTGCTTGACCAAGGGGCCGAGGTTTTCACAAAAAAAATGTTCAGGCACTCTCAAGCGAAAGCAGAGGAAAACTGGAACGATATGAAAAAAAACCGCCAGACAAAAAAAATGTTTTCCGACCGGTCGCGGTTACGCCGGGCAAGCTACCGTACCTAGCTCTCCTGGCCCGCAAGCAGGGCCACTGTCGGTTACGCGAGACGCTTGCGGCTGTTCCCCTCGGCTGGGGTGAGTCCTTAGCCTTGAGGATGAGTATCTCGTCCTTGGCTGCCATCCTGAATGGAACGGACTCTGGCCGGGAACAGTCATAGAGCGTTTCTATGACAGGACTCGTGACGGTAGCGAGTATTGTGGCCGTTTCCTTCAGGTTACGCGGACGTTCTTGAACTGCCATGGGTCGCCGGTATCGAGATTCTCCTTGAATAGCCAGTCACGATCGCGCAGGGGTGTCCAGTCGCTGTATATTCCTACCAATTGCCCGAGATACGGCCGGGCAATCTCAAGAGAAGCTTCATAGTCTATATCGTCAGGCTCGACGACGCCCTCGCGAGGATGCTCCAACACCCAAGCCATCCCCGCCAGAATCCCGGCAGCCACCTGCAGAGTTGTCGCATTGTTATACGGAGCCAACCGCCGTGCTTCGTCTACAGAAAGGCGCGACCCGTACCAGTAGGCGGTTTTTGCATGCCCCATCAGCAAGACTCCTAGCTCGTCGATTCCTCCAGTGATTTCATCCCGCAGGATCCTCTTGTTCCGCTGCACGTGCCAATTCCTCCCCGCCAGTTCGTGGATTGAGAGCACTGCGTCGTCGCAGGGGTGGTAAGCGTAGTGAACGGTGGGCCGATAAATCGCTCCTTCACCCTCCCTCAAGGTCAAATGATCGGCGATGGAAATGGATTCGCCATGCGTGATAAGAAAGCCGTGATAGGAGCCCGCAAGCGGTGTCCAGCTGCGCACGCGCGTGGATGCGCCAGGACGATTGAGGTAAATCGCCGCATCACAGCCAAACCCGTAGCGCTCGCCTTCCTCGGGCCAGTGACGTTCGTGGCTGCCCCATCCCAGCTCGGAAGGCTGAAGACCCTCGCCCACGAACCCGTCCACCGACCATGTGTTCACGAATTCGTCCCGTTTCTTGCGTTGCTCGGCGATCTGCGTGTCACGCTCGGAGACGTGAATCGCCCTGATATTCAAGCGGAAAGCCAGTTCGGCCCAGCCATTGGGGCTCACCGGTTTCGGCGTATGGCAGCCGGTATCAGAGGCAATATCAAGCAGCGCCTTTTTAACAAACGCCGAGGCCAACCCTGGATTTGCACCGTGATTCAGCAACGCCGTAGGTCCTTCGCGCTTTTCGCGGCCGAACGAGAGGGCCTGCTCCCGCAAGGCGTAGTTAGAACGCAAAGAGGCAGGAATCGAGGTATCCGTGTACCCCCCCGACCACGGCTCTATGCAGGTATCGAGATACAGCGCTCCGCGCCGCGAGCATAATTCGATGAGGGCGAGACTGGAAACATCGACGGAGAGATTGAGCACAAAATCACCCTTATTCAAGCGCGAGCCAAGCAAGCTCTCATAATTTTGTGGTGTCAACGCCTGAAGCATGAAGCTTACGCCGAATTCGCGCGCGATCTCCTCGCCTCCTCTGTCGGCCGAGACGAGCGTGACACGCTCCGGTGCTATTTCAAAGTGGCGCAAGATCAAAGGAAGCACAGCCTGCCCGATACTGCCGAAACCGACTATCATCAGGCTACCCGGCAAATATCCATGTTTTATATGTCCTTCAATTCCCATTGTTGTTTTCCTGGTTTTTAAAACCTGTTTTTCTTTTCTATTGGGGTTGCCTTGTCTCACGCAAGGCAGAAGTTTGCCCGCCCTCCTCACGCGAGGACCGAACGACCGGACGACCAGTAGATATGAACAGGAACTGTGCGTTCCCAAAGGGGTCGAACCGTTCTAATATACAAAGAACAGTTAAGCAGTCTGTTATTTATCCGCTTGCCTGAACATGCCTGCTCTTCGCTGTGCTTGCGCGGCCGCGGGCTGACAGGCTCGATTCACTTGGAGGGAACGATAATGACCAATTGTAACCTGCCACAGCACAAAGATCATACTCATCCGCACGGCCCCGAATGCGGCCATACTGGGGTCATCCACGAGGATCATGTCGGTTATCTGCATGAGGGCCATCTGCATTGCGCGCATGACGACCATTTTCATGAGCACGCGATAGCGGTCTCAACCGCCAATCCACAAAACTGCACTCCCGAGCATCAATGCGGCGGGCATTCGCAGGGGCACGTGCATGGCCCCGAGTGTGGACATGAAGCCGTGCCCCACGGCGATCATGTCGATTACCTTGTCGAAGGACACCTCCACCATCCGCATGGCGGGCATTGCGACAATCACGGTCAGGTAAAGATTGCCTGACAAGAGGATTGCGTGCTTGCGATTGCCAAGCCAGTATCTCCCAGCGCAGCCTGCTCACAGGTGGGAACGAAAGAGCTTCAAGCCTGAGTCCTGCTGGCGTTTCTAATTTAGCCTTCGCATTATGGATTCGGGCGGCATTTATCTTCCACTTGAGACATTCGGGAGAATCAAGCAGAGAGCCGGCTGAGAATTGAACTTTCGAGCGGACGAAGAAGCAGTGGAATCATTGTTGTGATAAAGGCGGCTGAAACAGTCGTGCTCGTGCATGGGCTCTGGATGCATGGCTTGGTGATGAGACTGCTAGGCGCGCGGTTGGAACGTTGCGGCTTCCACACGGTCTGCTTTTCCTACCCCTCCATGCGTTCCTCCTTATCCCAAAACGCGTCGGAGTTGGCACGGTTTGCCGCCAAAATCGAAGCGCCACGCATCCATTTTATCGGCCACAGCCTCGGGGGTCTCCTGATACTGCAAATGCTTGCCGAGTTTCCTGAAATCCGGCCCGGCCGGATAATTCTGGCCGGAAGTCCCTATAACACAAGTTGCGTCGCTGAAAAACTCTCCCGTCACAGAGCCGGGCGCTATATTTTGGGGCGCAGCATGCGCCAGTGGCTTGAGCAGGAGCCTCCCCCCGGTGCAAAAGACTACGAAATCGGGGTAATCGCGGGAGCAAAGAGCATAGGCGTAGGCAGGCTGATCTCCCGGTTGGCGACACCGAACGATGGAGTGGTCACTGTCGGTGAAACCAGAATCCCCAGTACTGCCGAACAGATTGTGCTCGATGTCACCCACGCCCAGATGCTACTATCCGCTGAACTTGCCCGGCAAGCGTGTTCTTTCTTGCGGTGGGGGCGTTTCACAAATGACCGGAAAACCGCGGGATACCGCGGATTGACAGAAAGGCAAGCAGGCAGATGATGAGAACTGGACACTTTGCGCGGCTCGGCTTGATATGGATGTGCCTTTGGCTGGGTGGATGCGCCAATCTCGGGTATTATGCCCAGGCAGTGGATGGCCACATGGACATTCACAAGCGGGTGCGGCCGATAAACGAAATTATCGCCGATCCCGCTTCCGATCCGCAGTTGAAGCGAACGCTCTCCCTGGTAGAGAGGTTGCGTGAATTTGCAAAGGAGGAGCTCAGGCTCCCGGACAACCAGAGCTTTACCACTTACGCTGATCTAGGACGCCGTTATGCCGTCTGGAATGTGTCGGCTGCGCCGGAGCTATCGGTAGAGCCTGAAAAATGGTGCTTTGTGGCAGCCGGTTGTGTCAGTTACCGCGGCTTTTTTTCAGAAGCTGAAGCAAACCGTTTTGCGGAGGAACTTAAGGCAAAGGGTTATGACACGGCGTTGGGGGGGATACGCAGTTATTCGACGTTGGGGTGGTTCAAGGACCCGGTATTGAATACTTTTCTCGGTTATTCGGATATCGAGCTTGCCCAGCTTATATTCCATGAGCTCGCGCATCAGCTTATCTACGTGCAGGATGACAGCACGTTCAACGAATCGTTTGCCACGGCGGTCGAACTCGAAGGGATAGACCGCTGGCTGAAGCAGCAGGGCGACGAAAGACAGCGCGCCGCATTTAATGCTGCGCAGCAAAGAAAAACCGACTCAACGGCGTTGATGCTGGAGTATCGCAAGCGGCTGGAAGCCATGTATGGGTCGAGTTTGAGCCCGACGGAAAAGCGGGCGGCAAAAGCAAGTATTCTTGCCGAGCTGCGTGAGAAGATATCCACGCTCGAACCCGGGAAATCCTCCGTCAATTATCAAAAATGGCTGGCGACACATCTCAATAATGCCTACCTGGCTTCCGTCTCCACTTACACCGAATGGGTATCGGAATTTCACACGCTGCTCGCAAAGGAAGAGGGAGACATCAACCAGTTCTACGATAGAGTAAGGGAGCTTAGCATATTGCCCAAAGCCGAGCGGATCGCGCTGCTGCGCAAAGCGAATGAGCGACGCCTTTCGGCGAGCAATACGAACCCTTAGACGTGTCCGGTCTGTCCCTTTGCTGGCAGCCCGCCACTCCCACTCATCAAGGCCGGATGAAGCAGCTCGATGTCGTAAAGGTGCCGTCCTTGCTGGGGCGGCGAGTAAGCACGGTATGAGGCCAGGACGTCCGGATCGAGGTAACCGACGATTTGCTCGAGATCCGATAATCGCAAGCCTTGGCGCACGAGGTAAGCGATGTAGCCATGCCGGATCGCGTCGGCGGTGATGTGGTCCGGTTCTGGCAATCCCGAATCCACTGCCGCGCAGACCAGGGCCGCGGAAAGGTCAATGGGCGACCGGGCGTCATCGGGATCCCATGCCGGCTGCCCCCCGGATTGCCTAAAAAATGATTTGAGCATGGCCCCCATAGGAACAGTTCTGGGCGCTCTACCGGGCACAGTGATGGTTCCCGCTTCAAGGTCGATCTGGTCGGGCGTCAAGGATATGATTTCATCGATGGCGAGCCCGCTGAGCAAGAGTCCAATAAGCTGCTTTCCTTTCAGGTTGGCAGAGTCAAGCAGAACCCTGAGCTGGTGGCTTGAGAGTTCCCGCTCCACCGGACCGGCGAGTGCATGATTGGTTTTCGTCTCGATCGCCTTATGTCCCGGGTTACTCAAGGCACCGGGAGAATGATCGATCAACCCGGTAGCTGGAGGTTCGGCATATTTCTGTATTCCGAAAATTGCTACCGGCGGCTGCTGTTCCTTTTTCTGTGTAAGGTACTCGGATATCCATACGCCGAAAAGCCCTAATAGCAGCGAACCCGCGAGTACGAACAAGGCATCGCGGCTATAATCGGGCCGGATTGGATCCCGTGCCTCGTATGCGCGGCTAATGACACTGACCTGCGGATATTTCTCGCGATTGCTGGCCTTCACCTGCACCAACCGCTCCTGCGTGTCGCGATAGAGCTTTTCCAGACCTTCAAGATCGGTTTTCAGCGCGTCATGCTGAATAAACCTGGACGTGAAAGCCGAGGCCTGTTTCTTGTGCTGGTCCAGTTGAGCCCTGATTTCACGGACTGTCTGCTGGGCTGCCGCATAACTCATTTCGGCATCCGTTAGCATCACGTTCTTGCCGTGCTGGCGCTTCGTGCGGACTGCGGCTTCGAGCTCCTTGATCTGTTCGGGGATCGATCGCAATTCCGGCTGCAGGTTGAGGTATTCGCGCGTAAATTTCTTGTCCAGTTCCGCGAGTTTCTCCCGCAGATCTTGCAGCCGCTTCTCAATCTCGAGCAGACTGCCTTTCTCATCTTCCGGGACGACGGCCTGCCCTCTCGAAATCGCTGTTCTGATCGCATTCAGGTTAGCCCTCGCCTTCACTTCTTCTTCGCTCGCCTTGTTAAGTGAATCGGTCAGGCCTTTGAGGCGCGCCAGCGCCTCGTTCTCGTCCCGCTCGGTCGATGAAATATCATAGGCTTTTCTGAAAGACTCCAGATCCAGTCGAGCTGCGTTGATTTTTGCGGTCAAGCTCTTCAGCTCATCCTCGAGAATTCGAGTCGTCGTGCCTGTCCGCCTTTTCACCTCATCGGAGCGGGCGTCGAGGTAAACATCGATCCAGGTATTGATGAGCAAAGGCAGGAGTTTGGGGTCGGGACCTTCCGCCTTGATCTCGACGAGGTTGGTGTCTTCGACTGGATCGACGGTGAGCAGGCTCTGCAGATCGGCGGGCGTCAGGGCCAGCACGGACTTGTCGTTCGCCGATGTCTTGAGGCGTGACAACGTGGCGACAATCAACTCGTGTCCCAGCAAAATCTGACGCTGGATCGCCACGTGCTGGATGTCAGCGTCATTGCTCTCCCGGTCGATGGGGGTCATCGCCGACGTGAGCAGGGTGGCGCTGCTGCGATAAATGGCCGTGCGGCTGTAATTGTATGCCAGCCCTATCGCTGCACTGCTCAGAAACACGATGCCAAAAATGATTAATCTTCGAGACCGGTACCACGGCTTCTCACTCTGAGTGGCGGACGGATACATTCTTCCTGTGATGCGCTGATTGATCATTTCTATAATTGACCGTTAACCGGAGTGCCTCGAAAGTATCTCGTTCGTATACCTGATGCAAACAATCGTTCTGTACGGTTTCGCACAAACAACTGCTTTGCGTCTGCTCACAATACGATCATAAGTCCAAAGAAAAGCGTTTTTTCACATTCCTGTAAAGGTTCTGATTTAAGGTGAGGGTGGCAACAGTATTGTAAAACAACCGGATTTGACGGGGATATCGCTATTCTTAGGGCTCTGACCAAGTCCGCCATGGGGTAATTCGATGGAGAGGGAGAACTTGTTCAGAGAGATTCGCGTTTCGGTCGCGTCATACGCATGTTTCGTCGATTGCGTTATGGTTTGTTCAGCATTTTGGTTTTCACCCCTTTAACAGGAATAGATGATGAA
>DASSHJ010000063.1:0-5394 GCA_035692965.1 Nitrosospira sp.
CCAGGGTTGCCGCATCCTCGACGCATTCTGCAACCGTGATTTTGCCTAACCCGCGCGCGACCTCTACCATGGCTTTGACGAAGATCTGATTGTCACGGTTGTCGGGCAGGTTGCATATGAACAAGCCGTCTATTTTCAATATCTGTGCGTTCAAATACTTGAGATAGCCAAACGTGGAAAAACCGCTGCCGAAGTCATCGAGGCAAACCCGGCATCCCGTCTGGCCGATAGCTTCGATAAAACGTTGCGCATCCTGGATATCTGACACCGCAGCTGTTTCGGTCAGTTCAATGATAAGGCGGTTCGGGCTTACATTCCATTCATTCAACAGATTATGGATGAACTGGGGTATCTCTGGTTCGTCAAATGTGCGCCCGGATATATTAATGGCCAGTGGAGGTAAATTTGGATAATGCCCCAGCAGCTCAATGCTTCGCCTGATGACCCACCGATCGATATGCAAGATCTGCTTGCTTTTCTCAGCCACCGGGATAAATTGCCCAGGCATTATGAGGTTGGAAGGGTCGTTGAGGTCTCGCATCCGAATGAGTACTTCCAGGTGACTGAGCGTTGAGGTGGCCGCATGGAAGACTCCCTGGAAATGCAGCTCGTATAGATTCTTCTCAAGCGCCTGAGTAATTTTGTTATGCCAGGACATGTGGTGAACCATGGCGCGCGAAGAATCCCGAGCCGAATCGTACATTGTCCACGTGTTCTTGCCGAGATTTTTGGCCTGATACATTGCCGCGTCGGCATGGGCAACCAGGTCTTCGGCAGTCTCGCCATGCGTTGGAAAGATGGCGACCCCGACGCTGCTCGTGAGGTGCACATTGGTATCCCCGAGCTGCAAAGGGATGGAGGCTATGGCTGCTACAATGCGGGCGGGCAGTGAGCTGATATCTTCTCCAGGCTGGATTCCGCTCAAAATCGCGAATTCATCACCGCCCACCCGCGCGAACATTTCGATGTGACGAACAATGCTGGAGATTTCTCCAGCCGCGCGCACCAGTACCAGATCGCCAGCGCGATGCCCAAAGGTGTCATTAATGTACTTGAAATCGTCGAGATCGAAGTAGAGCAACGCAAACTGCGTTTTATTGCGTATCGAGGACGCAATCATGTTTTCAAGCTGCTCCTGGAAGCGGTGCCTGTTGTACAAGCCAGTGAGCGGATCCCGCTCTGCCATATAAAGCAGTTGCTGGGCGGCCTGGCGCTGATACGTGATGTCTTCGTAAATCCAGAGCCGTCCGAGGCTATGGCCTTCCGCATCGGATACCCCATGTGACGTCTGGGTAAGCGTTCGTCCATTGCTCAAATCGAGTTCCAGCCTGTTCCCCGGTTCGTCTGCCAGGATATCTTTCGACGTCAGGGGCGGCCTCGCGGCGTACTCGACCGATTGCTCCAGCACTGCTCGCGTCGGCTTTCCCACGAGATCCACGTGTTCCCCAATCCCCCACATTTTTAAAAAAGCCGGGTTGACATACTCTATGCGGTGCTCATTGTCTTCAAACAGGATACCGATGTTCATGGCTGAGAGCAGGGCGCGCATCCGGCTTTGCTCGCGTTCAGCCAGCGATCGCTGTTCGCGTTGCAGTTTTTCGGACGCGCGGAAATCCTCCATCGCCTTTAGCAGCTCTTCCTCGACTTGTTTCTGCCTGCTGATATCAGTATGGGTACCAAGCATTCGGCTCGGGAATCCGTGGCTATCCCATTCAACCACGTTTCCCAGCGAAAGAATCCATTTCCAGTTGCCCTGCCGCGTGTACTGCCGGAATTCTGCCTGGTAATTCCCGCGCAGCCCGGCAATATAGTCATTGTAGATTTTATGAAACTGTTCGCGGTCATCGGGGTGGACACGATCAAGCCATGTTGGAGCTGTCTCCATAAAAGTCTCGGCATCATATCCCAGCATTCTGGCATATTCCGGGCTCACTTTCATAACGCCGGAACGGACATCGAGATCGAACAGTCCCTGGTTGGCGGCCTTGAGCGCGAGCCGAAGGCGCGACTCGCTGTCCTTGGTAGTATGCTCGGACTGCCTGCGCGCAGCCTGGATGACAATGATGACAAGGGACACGAGCGAAACGGTGGTTATGAACGTGCATAGAATGACGTGATCGAGCCAGACACCACCCCGTGCAAAGGGGCCGAGTCCTCGCGCCGTGGCCCAGACGGCTATGAGCGAGATAATCAGCGTTGAGATGGAGGCTCCGAGCGCATCGAAGCGAAGACCCGCCCAGATCAGGGGCAGAAACACCAGGAAGCCCAGGGAAAGCTGTAGCGGGCCGATGCTCCAGCTATTGCCAAAAACCAGCCATGTCGTCAGGATACAGACGAAAACGACCGCTCCGAATTCCATCCTCAGTTGCGGCGAGCGGATGATGTTGTCGAGCGAGTCCAGCCGCCGGGTTGCCCACAGAAGCAGCAGGGGAGCGAAAATGAGTACGCCGAGAATATCGCCGAGCCACCAGCCTAACCACGCTTGAAGCGCGGTGGCCGGCTCCAGCTTTCCTCCGGCCAGCAGGGAGAGGGTGCCGCCTGTCGCTGATATCAGCATTGCGCCGGAGGCGAACAGCATGAAGGACACGACGTCCCGGCCCTTCACGAAGCTTGCCTGGAAGCGTGCGGCTTGTTCAAGCAGAAATACGGCGCAGACAGGAGCAAGTGTGTTACCTATGCCAATGGCGAGGGCAGCAGGAACTGAAAGATCTCCGGTTGTCAGGTTTATCGCAATCGATCCGAGATAAATTCCGGGCCAACAGGAGAACCCCCAGGTCAGAAGCGTCGCCAGTGCAATGCCCGTTGGCGGCCAGAACAACGTTATATTTGCACTGATCTCGCCATTGAGGTATGGCAAAGCAAGGCCGAGCTTTCCTCCGGCAAAATACCCGACTGCCAGCAGTACGATATGAATCGCAATCTGTCTTGGGGTATATTTTACTTGCCTCGAGGGATAGCCCAAGGCTCCTCTTGATTTCAAGCCGATAGAACGGCTCATGCGAGCACCCTTTTCGAGGATTGTCAGAGTCATGGGTGGGAGCAGCAGGAGAAACTGCTCCAGGAGAAGCTACTCTTTCATGGCTTCGGGTTGCGCACAGCGGAGCGCGGGATTACCTTACAGTAGCGACAATGTACAGCCCTTGGTCCGGGGAAAAAGGGACGAGGAGAGGCAGCTTTATACCCCCTTTGAGGGCCTTTGAGAACGTCTGATGGTGGGCGGTACTGGGATCGAACCAGTGACTTCCACCGTGTGAAGGTGGCACTCTACCGCTGAGTTAACCGCCCGGTCTGCCAGCCCCGGGATGTTGAAAGGGCTGAGGAGAGGCCGCAATTAGAGCATGAACAAGCGCTTCCGGTCAACGCGAATGGCAGATGGCTCATGGTTGAAGAACTGCTAGCTGATCTGTATGTTATCGTACAGAAAATCTCCTTGAAAAGCGCGAGGATGAGTTACACCTCTTGAAGGAGAGGTGCCGCCGATTTTTAATCTAAAGGAGCCCCAATGAAAAGTCTGATTATTCTGGCCATCGCTCTGATGGCCCCCAACTTGGCGAGCGCAATAGATAAAGCCAATCTCAGTGACGCGCAGGTGGCGGCTATCGTGGTTGCCGCAAACCAGATCGATATTGACATGGGTCAACTTGCCGAATCGAAATCTCCTAATCCCGAAGTCAAGGCGTTTGCCCACCGAATGATCACTGACCATACGGATGTCAACAAACAGGCAACGGATCTGGTAACCAAGCTCAAGGTGACACCCGAGGAAAATACGATCAGTAGAGCCCTCAAATCGGATGCCGAAAGAAACCGTGAAAGGCTGAGAAAATTAAGTGGCAAGGATTTCGACAAGCTTTATGTCGCTGACGAAATTACTTTTCATAAGCAGGTGCTTGATACACTTGATAACAAGCTGCTGCCCAGTGCCAAGAATGACGAGTTGAAAGCCCTGCTGGTTAAAGTAAGACCGGCAATCGTTTCACACTTGGAACATGCGGAGAAGCTCCTCACCATTGTTCACGAAATGAATTACAAGGAAAAATAAAACTCTCCCGCCGTGGTCGAAATGCGAAGTATCCGCCTGATTTCAATCCAGTGAGATCGGCTTATGGCCGATCTCCTGGCGACCGGCGTTTAATTTTTACCTGGATTGTTTAGAGTCGGGAAGGCAAATAGGCTGGGCGACGTTCGCGCTTAATATCTTGTCTGGGTTTCACGCTTCCTCCCGGGAAGTGCGTTATGAAGAACGGGAGCGCGGAGCTGGCGTAGAATAGTGACCTGTCTCTTCGTCTCATCTGGTTTCAATAATCTTGTTCCTCACCATGGTACGCACCCGTTTCGCCCCCAGTCCCACCGGTTATCTCCATATAGGCGGGGCGCGCACCGCCCTGTTTTCCTGGGCTTTTGCCAAGCGGCATGGAGGCAAGTTCATCCTTCGAATTGAAGATACCGATCTCGAGCGCTCGACCGCGCAGTCAACGCAGGCGATCCTAGACGGGATGGCCTGGCTGGGTCTGGATTATGACGAAGGGCCGTTTTACCAGATGCAGCGACTGGAGCGGTATCACGAGGTGGCGGAGGCATTACTGAACTCCGGGGACGCATATTACTGTTACTGCACAAGGGAAGAGCTCGACGCGATGCGCGAGCAGCAGCGTGCTGCCGGGCTGAAGCCGCGTTACGATGGCCGCTGGCGCGATTCCACAGCAACCCCGCCGGCAGGAGTGAAGCCAGTGGTGCGTCTGAAGAATCCGGTGGATGGCGTGGTGGCCTTCAACGATCTTGTGAAAGGCGAGATCACCGTTGCCAACAGCGAGCTGGATGATCTTGTGCTGCTGCGCGCCGACGGCGTGCCTACCTACAACTTTGGCGTAGTGATCGACGATCTTGATATGGGCATCACGCACGTGATCCGGGGCGACGACCATGTGAACAATACACCGCGGCAGATCAACATCCTCAGGGCGTTGAATGCGCCGCTGCCGCAGTATGCGCATGTCCCGATGATCCTTGGCGCCGATGGGGAGCGTCTTTCAAAACGCCACGGCGCAGTCTCGGTGATGCAGTATCACGAAGATGGTTATCTCCCCGAGGCGCTGATAAATTACCTTGCGCGGCTCGGCTGGTCACATGGTGATGAAGAGATATTCAGCCGGGAGCAACTGGTGGAATGGTTCGATCTTGCATCGATCAACCGCTCGCCAGCAAAATTCAATCCGGAGAAACTGAAATGGCTGAACCAGCAATATCTCAAGAATACTGACGACGATCGCCTCGCACGGCTTCTTACCCCTTATCTGGAGGCAGACGGGTGTGACCCGGCATCGGGACCGGATCTGCAAAAGATTGCAGCACTTCTCAAGGAACGAGCGAGCACGGTAGCGGAACTGGCGGACG
>DASSHJ010000064.1:0-6452 GCA_035692965.1 Nitrosospira sp.
GGCTGATCTTGATAAAATGTTCATGCGCGGAAAATAGGATATGGCCAGCTTGCTCCAATCTGCCGCCCACTGCCTCTCACCCCTCACCCAGGGAACAAACGTAATACCTATCACATGAAACTCGAACTGCTGGGCGAGATCTCGCCAAAAAAATTTCTCCGCGACTGTTGGCAAAAAAAACCCCTGCTGATCCGTCAAGCTCTGCCGGGCTTTACGGGTTTACTGAGCCGCGAGCAGCTTGTTGAGCTTGCCTGCCGGGATGATGCGCAATCGAGGCTGATTGTCCAGGCGAAGGGGAAATGGAAGGTCAAACATGGCCCGTTCCAGCAGCGCGCCCTTTCAAGACTTCCGGAGACGCATTGGACTTTGCTGGTACAGGACGTCAACCATTTCTTTCGGTCAGCTCGCGATTTACTGCTCAGATTCAATTTCATCCCGTACTCTCGGCTTGACGATCTGATGGTCAGCTACGCACCCGAGGGTGGTGGAGTTGGCCCACATTTCGATTCGTACGACGTCTTTTTGTTGCAGGGGATGGGGCGAAGGCAATGGCAGATCTCGGCCCAGCAGGATAGTGAACTCGTCGCAAACGCGCCGCTGAAAATTCTCAGGAATTTCAAGCCCGAGCAGGAATGGCTGCTGGAGCCGGGCGATATGCTGTATCTGCCGCCGGGCTATGCGCACAACGGGATAGCAAAAGGCGAGTGCATGACCTATTCGATAGGGTTTCGGGCACCGTCGTACCAGGAATTGGCGACGCAGTTTCTCGTTTACCTGCAGGACCATTGTAACCTCCCTGGAATGTACCAGGATCCGGATTTAAAACCTCGATCTCACCCTGGGAAGATAAGCTCGGCAATGCTCCGGCAAGCGGGCGCCGCGCTGGACAAAATCAAATGGACATCTGAGGACGTAGAACGATTTATGGGAATCTACCTTACCGAACCCAAACCCCATGTTTTTTTTAAACGACCCTCGCAACCTGTGAACGAGCAAGAGTTCACCCTCCGGGCCGAGCAGGAGGGACTGGAGCTCGATCTTAAAAGCCGCATGCTGTGGAAAGGATCGAACTTCTTTCTGAATGGAGAATTTTGCAGGGCTGGAAACGCCGCAGGAACCGTACTCAAAGCACTTGCCGATCATCTTGAGATTCAGCCTGCCGAGCCGCTTAACGAGCAAGTCCTCCCGATCCTTTATCAATGGTATCTCGACGGGTTTGTGACTTTCTCGGAAAGGGTTAAAAAACTGCAATAATGGGCGTGATCGACTCGACGCGTTCGTACCATTGCCTGAGCTCGTCTGTTAACACTTGTTTCGCGCCGGCGACGGTGACGGATTTCAACTGGAACGAAGCGCAATCCGCCCAGCAGAGCAAGCGCTATAAGCGGCGAGTAACGATGGACTGATTGAAATTTCGTGGGCGGCGGTTTTTCAAGAACAGCTTTGCTGTTCCGCCCAAACTCTAGCCCTGCCAAAGTTTTAAATGCATGGGGTATAATGCTGAGCTAGCGTTTTTTGGTCATCCGGAAAACCTTGTCAAGCGCGGCTTTGCCTTGCTATTTATGGCTGCGGGAGACAACGACTAGACAACATTTCCGAATTCTGCTATTAAGATAGTGGCTATTAAGATACGGTCTTCTCCGATTTTGAATGGCCGAAACCCGCTTATAAAATCATTATTGGTTATCTTATTGGTTATCAGTTGGTACGTTATAAACTTCTTATTAAGGAGATTAAAAACATGAAGTACTCGCTCCTCGCTATAGCCTTGGCAACACTGACACTTGGTGCATGTGATCAAATGAAAGAGCATAAACCGGGTGAAGGAAAACCCGGGCAATATCCGCCCAGCCTTTGGGAGAAACGTGAAGGACAGGTAAGTGACGCTGAAATCGAAGCAGCGCAAAAGGCCGACGCTGAAGCCGCTGCCAAACAACAACAGCAATCCGGCAGTTCGACAGAGCCGCCAAAGTAAGCCGATGGATGCGCAAGCCCTTTAAAAAGCCGTCCTTCGGGACGGCCTTTTTTTAGGGACTCTAATAGATGGGCTCCCTGCTTTGTGCTACACTACTACCCTGGATCAAACAGGATGACCGCACAATGAAATATTTCCCGCTCCTTGCCATCTCGCTGGCTACACTAACGCTATCCGCTTGTGAATATAAGAAGCACCCCATGGATAAGCCACCTCCCTCCGCCATGGCTGAGCGTGATTCAGCGCCTAAATTTGATGAGCTCGATAAAGAGGAATCCAAAGGAGGGGCGGGTTCCGGCGAGGCGATGACAACAGCTCCTGGTCCCAGTGCTGCTGGTGCTCGAACTGAGCCTCCTGGCACCGGTGCTCCCGGCGCCATGACCGAAGCTCCCAAGTAGATGGCAGGAATCCCGACCATGTGGCGATAGTCGTCTTTGCAGGCATTCCTGTCTTGCTTTGATTTTCGGCGAAAAACGAACATTTAGCTGGATTTCGTCGTTTTGCTGTATACTGTCGCCTGCATGACCTCTTTAATTTTTCTAGGAAGGAAGATCTTATAATGAAATATTCACTTCTCGCCGCCCTTCTGGTGGCTCTCAGCCTGACAGCGTGTGGGAGACCAAAACAGGCCCTGCCGGAAAATTCGACCACCTACGGAACAAGAACCGAAGAAGGCACTACGCTGGATCAGGAACGCGGCGCTGCAGCTACTGCCCCAGCCGCTCCGGGCGACAAAACCGCCGCTGCACCAGGCGCGCAGGAGGATGAATACTCCGGTCAGGCCGTTCTTCCAGGACATGCGCTTGACGGAAATGGCAATCCGATAAAGGAAGGCCAAAGCGCTATCCCGGCGGGCCACTAGGAACAACAGCTTAGAGCAAACCTGAAAGCCATCCTCCTGGATGGCTTTTTTCTTTTTCTTTCTCTTTTTGCCCAAAAAAGTAATACCGGTTGAAAAGCAAGTGAATGTATCCCTGCAGCAATTCACTGTATATCAGCATGGTGAGACTTTGGGTGAGCCTTGCTCGCTTGAAAAATGAAACAATTTCGATATACTATGGCTTTCTCAACTTCTCTCTCAATCGACACTTTAAAGGGATTAAACTAATGAGACTTACGCTTGTCGCTGCTGCCCTGACCGTACTGACCTTGACTGCCTGTGGCAAACCAAGTCAAGCACTTCCGGAACAGGAAAAGGCAAATTTTTCGAAAATAACCGGGCAGGCTAGTCCCACTTCGGGCGCTCCTGCTACGCCTCCCGCTTCCGGAAATGCCGCCGGTGGATCATCAGATAAGACTGAAGGATCGAAGTAACATATCTGGATAAAACAGGCAGCTAAATAATCATAGTAATTTAAGGCTGACAGTTTTATAAAAAAGCCGTCCCCCAAAGCCGTCCTCCGGACGGCTTTTTTATTGCCTTGCTTTCGGCTCAAATAAGTTGACGCCAGCCAAAACCATCGTCTTGCTCGGCCACGCCGATCCAGTCCAACGTACAGTTCAAAGCACTGCTCAAGACTGTACGAGCAAGTAGTGGAGTATTGTTTTTCTGGCTCAAATGGGCGGCAATGATATGCTGAAGACGGCTGCAATCCAGGCTAGCGAGAAGGTTGGCAGAAGCTGCGTTCTCGAGGTGGCCGAAGCGGCTGGCGATGCGCTGCTTGAGCCTCCACGGGTAATCACTATTGGCAAGCAACTCCGCGTCGTGATTACATTCAAGCACGAGTGCATGGCAACGGCTTAAAGTCGCTTCGATATGCGGAGTCGAAATCCCCGTGTCAGTCAGCACGCCCAAGCGGGTTGCGCCGTTGCTGAAGACAAACTGGGCGGGTTCCTGCGCGTCATGCGGAACAGGGTAAGGCTGGACCTCGATATCCCCTATGGCGAAGCGCTGGTAGTCTTCTATGATTTTAATCCCGGGCCATCCGGCAAAACTCCTTTCCGCGCTACGCAAGGTACCGTATGTCAACCATATCGGGATGCCAAACCTGCGGGCAAACCTCGCGACGCCTGCGATATGGTCGTCGTGCTCATGAGTTACAACAATACCGCTGATCACGTCAGGCTCAATTCCGAGCCGGGACACTCGCATAATAGTTTCCTTGAGCGTGAAGCCGCAATCCAGCAATACTCGCGTTTTGCCCGCTTCGACCACAAGGCCATTCCCGCGTGAACCACTACCCAGACAGGCAAAGCGCATGCTATCGGAGAGAGGAAGAACCGGCTTCTACAGATACTGCCGACGAGACAAGGTGTTCGCAGCCAAGATCAGGAAACAAGAAATTGCGCCGGCCTGAGAAGAGTCTTGCTTTTCAGCAAATTGGTTATCTCGGCAGCCGAAAGCGGCTCGGAGAAATAATACCCTTGAATTTCATCGCATCCCCGCTGACGCAAAAAATCAAGCTGCTCAATCGTCTCGACGCCCTCCGCCACCACCCTTACATTAAGGCTGTGCGCCATATCAATGATCGCGCCAGTTATTGCGGCATCCGCGGCATTTGTCGTGACGTCGGTAATGAATGAGCGATCGATTTTCAGCACATCAATGGGAAAACGCTTTACGTAAGCGAGACTCGAATAGCCTGTGCCAAAGTCGTCGACCGAAATGCGGATGCCCAGCTTTTTCAATCTATTTAGTATTCCGATCATTTTCGTAGCATGCATGGCCACTGACCCTTCCGTCAACTCCAGCTCCAGAAGATCGGAATCAATACTATTCTGCCTCAAAGCCCTTTCCGTCTGGAGTTCAAACTCCAGCAGTTGCGGATGCACACCATTTTCCTCTATGAATCGGACGACGTCCTGACTTAAGGTGGCCTGGGAAAATTGCCTTCCTGACACGTTTACCGATACTGCGATCTCTCCAATCCCCATATTCCTCCACTCGGCGATTTGCTTGCACGCGGTTTCTATCACCCATGCGCCAACCTGACTGATCAGCCCCGTCTGCTCGAGGATGGAAATAAACTCATCAGGCTGCGTAAAACCGTAGCCAGGCCGATCCCAGCGCAGCAGCGCCTCCACGCCTGTGATCCGGCCTTGGGTCAGTTCCACTTTCGGCTGGTAATGTAGGACGAACTGGTTCAATTCGAGGGCCTTGCGAAGCGCATTTTCCTGGTCCAGCTTTTGGACGGCCCTTGCGTTCATTTCGGCTGTAAAAAAACGGTATGTATCTCTGCCCGCCTTCTTGGAGCGATACATGGCCGTATCGCCATTCTTGACCAGCGTATCCGCGTCCATGGAATCTGAAGGATAAACGCTGATGCCCATGCTTGCCGTCAGGATGACAGAAGTCCCTTCGATATTAAAAGGTAGGCGTAGCGCCTCCCTGATCTTGCTTGCTACCATCCCCGCATCTCCCGATCCGTCAGGAGTAACCAGAATGCAGCCGAACTCGTCGCCCCCCACGCGCGCAACCGTATCCGTTACGCGCAAGCATTCGAGTAACCGCAAGCTGAATTGGCGCAACACTTCGTCTCCCGCAGCACGGCCCAGGGTATCATTGATATTTTTGAAATTATCGATATCCAGGTACAGTACCGAAACAATCCTGTGACCCGCCTCGGCCTGCTTGATTGTCTTCCTGAGTGATTCATAAAACAGTGTCCGATTGGGAAGACTGGTAAGTGAATCGTAATGCGGAAGCGGCCATACCGGCTGGTGAGCCTCCTTGCGATGCGAAATGTCATCCATGATACCGACTACCCGGTGCACCCCCTTCGAATCCTTGACTGGAAAGGTGCGTGAATGGACCCAACGCACGCTGTTATCCGCCAACAACAGACGGTAGTCATGATCCATGCTGATATCGGATAAATCTCTCGATTCATGCATGACCCGCTGCTTGTCTTCCGGATGAATCGCATCAAAAAGTTTTTCCAGCCGGTCGCCACTGGTGACCCGCCTGCCCGTCATGTTCTCCCACGAAGGATTAACGTAGCGGAACATCTCATCCTTGACATCCCATATCCAGAAAATGTTGGGAAGGCTGACTGCCAGCTGATCGAATAGCTCTTCTGTTTCCCGTGAAGACGCCGCCCTCGCTACTGGCCTCTCACTTTGCTCACCTCTCAATCCGATTGCAGATCGGTGCAATTCTTTTTGAAGCAACCTGATTTCCAGAACGTCGCGAATATGTGTGAGCACATCGAACTGGTCAAACGGTTTAGCGATAAATCCTTTTGCTCCAGCCTGCAGGGCGCGTTTCTTATTTTCTGACTGAGCGGTAGTCACGAGTACAGGCAGCGTTTCTCCGGGTCCAATGTTCTCGATTTCCCTCAACGCCTCCATGACCTGGAACCCATCCATTCTTGGCATCATCAGATCCAACAAGATGAGATCGTAGCGATGCGCCCGGTGCAAATCGCAAACCTCAAGTGGATTCGTTGTGGATGAGACAGAAACATAACCACCCGCCCGAAGCATGCTTTTCATAACTGCAACATCGGTTTCGCGGTCATCCACGATCAGGATGCTG
>DASSHJ010000065.1:0-6470 GCA_035692965.1 Nitrosospira sp.
CGCATGGCATCGCTTTATCGATGTGCGGACATCATGATCAACCCGAGCCTGGCCGACAACATGCCGATTTCGGTATTGGAAGCGCTTGCAAGCGGTGTGCCCGTGGTCAGCACGAGCGTGGGAGGGGTTCCCTATCTCGTGGAGCACGGAAAGACCGCGATGCTGGTGCCTGTGCAAAGCCCGGAAGCAATGGCCAACGCTGTCCTCGCACTGCTGAACGATTCTTCGAGGACGAAACGGATCAGGGAAGCCGGTATCGAGTCCGTGCAGAAATATACATGGCCGAACGTACGCGCCCGTTTACTCGGGGTTTACTCTGAAGCCATGGAGAAACGGGTAAATTGAAAAAACGGAACATCCTGTCCGCTCAGCCACCGATGAACCGATGCATTTTTAGCAACTGAATGGGTGCCCGCTGGATCGCGGCTTCCAGCAAATCAGCTACTCATCGAACCTTTGAGCCACCTGATCGAAATCGCCCAAGTTCTTTTATCCCCAACATCGAGCTGAACGGCTTTCCCTGGCAGATCGCAAGGTGAATCGGAAAGCAGTGATATACATTAAATGGATTTATATACCTCACTCGTTTCCAGTCTTGTTTTTCCCCTTCAAGAGCAGCTAAAAAAGCACCAAAGCGTAGCGATCCGGAGGGGCATGGAAGCTACCCAGTGGTGGGATGCGAGCCGCCTGGAGGAACTTCAAGTCTCAAAGCTCAAGCGGTTCCTGAACGAGATCACCGAACATGTGCCTTATTACCGTACCCTGTTTTCCCGCTTGGGATTTAGGGCGGGGGATATTCGCTATCTTTCCGATCTTGCATGTTTGCCACTTCTGGATAAATCGACGATTCGTTCAAATGTCGAGGCGTTGAAATCGGAAAACGCACGTGACCTTGCTCGCTTCAATACCGGCGGGTCCTCAGGTGAGCCCCTGGTTTTCTATATCAGCAAAGAACGCGTCAGCCATGATGTGGCCGCCAAATGGCGCGCCACCCGGTGGTGGGACGTCGATATCGGGGACAAGGAAATCGTGGTGTGGGGCTCGCCGATCGAACTCGGCGCCCAGGATGGATTGCGCGCTTTGCGGGATCGGATTTTCCGGACCACGCTGCTGCCCGCTTTTGAAATGACTGAACAAAGGCTTGATGGATTTCTAAGAGACATGCGCGCGGTCCGTCCGAAAATGCTTTTCGGATACCCTTCAGCCTTGTCGCATATTGCTGCATATGCAGAGTCGGCAGGCCAACGCATGGATGATCTCGGTATTCGCGTCGCTTTTGTTACATCGGAGCGCCTCTATGACGAGCAACGCAATAAAATTACCCGGACATTCGGATGCCCGGTCGCCAACGGTTATGGCGGCCGTGACGCGGGCTTTATTGCACACGAGTGCCCGAGCGGCGGCATGCATATTACTGCTGAGGATATCATTGTCGAAATTGTCGATCAGAACGGCAAAAGAGTAGGCGATGGGGAGGCTGGAGAGATCGTGGTGACGCACCTGGCTACCCGCGATTTCCCTTTTATCCGTTACCGCACCGGCGATATGGGAGTGCTCGACAGTAAAGCCTGCGCCTGTGGCAGAGGCTTGCCGCTGATCAAGGAGATTCAGGGTCGCAGTACGGATTTTGTTGTAGCGGAGGACGGCAAGATCATGCATGGGCTGGCCCTTATATATGTGCTGCGCGAGCTATCCGAGATTCAACACTTCAAGATTGTTCAGGAAAGCCTTGATCTCACCCGGATATACGTGGTTTCAGACGGCATGCTGAGTCCATCTGCGGCAGAAAAAATCCGGCAGGGATTCAGAAAAAGGCTCGGGGAAAACGTTACTGTTGCAATTGAGGAAGTAGAAAGAATCCCCTCGGAAAAATCCGGAAAGTTTCGCTATGTTACGAGCAAAGTTGCCGCAACGTGACTGAGAACACGATATCTTGCAAGATGATGACGACTGAAAGAAATCCCGGGAGGACAAGGATGCGATGTGCCGGAGGAAAGCTGCCCCCTGTCTTTTTTTCCTTGCCCGTTCCAGGAAACCGGCCCGTCGCGGCAGGAAGGACGCGACTTGCATGAGCAACGAGAATAACGAGATTGTTGACAAAGTCTTGTCCGGGGCCCGGTGGGCAACGGGACTGCGCCTCGCCGGGCAGGCAATAAGCTGGCTCAGCACCATCATCGTGGTGCGGTTCATCAGCCCAGAGGATTACGGACTGAACGCAATGGTGGAAGCACCGCTGGAGTTGCTGGCGCTTTTATGCACGTTTGGTCTTGACCTCGCGCTGGTGCGATCCAAGCATATAGAGGAGCATGAACTGCGTAGTGCCTTTGGCTGGCTGCTGTTGATCAACGGAGCTCTTTTTCTTGCCTATTTCTTTGGCTCCGGCCTTATCGCCAGCTACTTTCATGAACCCCGGCTCGAGCCGCGTGCAAAGGTCCTGGCGTTCATTTTTTTGCTGACGCCATTCAGGGTGATACCGAATGCCCTGCTGGATCGCAATCTGAAATTCAAGCTTAGAGCAGCCGTGGAACTGGTTGCCGGCGTTTGCTCGGCCGTTGCTACGCTGTTACTCGCCCTTTGGGGGGCAGGTGTGTGGGCATTGGTCATAGGCGTACTGATCAACCGCATACTTCTCGCAATCATCCTCATGATTCTCCAGCCATGGTTCATCATGCCTTCATTGAGCTTTTCGGCGGCGCGCGGGATGATGATTTTTGGGGGAAAGTGGTCGCTGCTCGGCGTTGTAGTGCTGATCACCGACAAGCTTGCCACCTTGATCGGCGCCCCTATTCTCGGTGCAGAAGCCCTCGGAATTTTTGCGGTGACCTTTCAGTTTGCCTTGCTGCCCCTGGCCAAGTTGATGCCGGTTATCAACACGATCATTTTTCCCGCATTTTCCAAATTTCAGGATCAGCCGGATGTCGCGGCGTACTATCTCGGAAGGGCGCTGAGGATAATCTCGCTCGGTTTGTTTCCGATCATGATCGGCCTTGCCTGTGTATCGGAGGGGTTTGTGGCGACAGTATTGGGAGAAAGATGGTCGGGAGTCATCCTCCCTCTGGCGCTGTTGTCGAGCGTAATGCCGTTCAGGATGGCAACATCGTTGCTGCGCCCCGTACTGGGCAGCATGGGGCGGCCCGATCTGGCATTGAAGTCAGCAGTCATTGGATTTATGACCTTGCTTCCCCTGATGTTCATCGGCACTCACTACGGGGTGCTTGGCATGGTGGTGGCCCTGATGATTAGCGAGCTCATTGTCGCTTTTGTTACGATTGGGATGAGTAAGGTTGTTCTAGGGACTTCGGTGACAAAGGTTGCAGAATGCTTCAGTCCCGCAATCGTTTCCTCGCTTGTGATGGCCGCATGCCTGTTCGGAATACGGGCCCTGTCCTTGAACGGGATAAGCCTTGGCGATTTGTTTATTGAAGTCGCTCTCGGGGCGCTTGTTTATTTTCTGACACTGCGAATTTTTTACGAAAAATTGCTGCAGGAATCGATCAAATTGGTCTTGGGCAGACGGAACGCAGGCTATTCCGCATAAAATCGTAGTTCGACCCGCTGTTTTCGTGTAAACGAAAACCCCCTCACCCCGTTCGTTTCGGAAAATATTCAATAAAATGCTGGCGTCGGGAGGCTCGAGCGGACAGCACGTGTTGCCAGGGATTTGCTGCGCGCCTTATTTGGAGCAGGAATGCCTGGATGAATATCCAGACGGTCACATCTGCAGGGAGGTGTAGCAGGATTTTTTACTATCTACCGACGCTCTCAAGCGCTTGCTGCAAGCGCCCGGCTTCCGTATCAATGACCGGGCGCTCCTGGAGAAGTTTTGGAAGTTTCGGAATTGGATTATCTGCGTAACCTTGATGAAGTAGTTGACCAACCAGAAGGGGAAGAAACTAAATCAGCACTGTCAGGAGGCCTTTGCGCTGGTTCGGCGACGCATCAGGAAGAAGGCTGCCGCACCTGCCACCGCAACCAGCAGCGCGATCTCGGTCGCTCCAAAACCCGAACCATGGCTGCCATGCCCCCCGCCTCCCCCCACATGTACCGGGATGCGTACCGCTTGCGTCATCTTCCCGTCTTTTTCGGTATCGAGAAGCACTGCGTACTGGCCGGGGTCGTCAAAAGTTGCCTCAAAAGTGATGCTGCCAGATGGGTATGCCTTGGCTGGAAGCGACAAAATTTCGTGTCCACCCTCTCCATGTCCTTCCATTACCAGACGCACGGCGATCGGGATTTCCCTGGAATCAGGATCCGTCAAGTCGACGGTGAGGTGCAATTCACCCGCCCCTTCAGGCACGTGATCGCAAAATGCGTGCATGGGAGGAAGGCTTCCCTTTGGCTTTTCATAAGCGCTGAACGCTACGGGAAACGCTCCGTTTTTTATCGCACAATCCCCTGAATGATGACCTTCATGAGCCAGCATCAGCTGCGCATGGGCTGGCCACGCGACCAACGCCACGAGTGCGATCCCAACGGTTTTCATAACCCGCCCAAACGTTTTGTTCATACTCTCTCCGCAATAAAAGTCCGATATTATGCATTCCAGCATAATGTATAACGACGGATTGTATAACAAACGCAGGTCAAAATGAAAACATCGTATGACGGCATAACAGGAACGGATGAGCTTCTGCGAGCTGGCGTCCATATCGAGGCAATATGTCATTGAATTTTTCCCGGTTACGCCCTGCCGCGCCTGGCGCTAGGCTCCAGGCCAAGCCCCATAACGGTTTTCGCCGGGCCAACGCCCTAGCCTGGCTGAATAATTCTTCATGGACATGCAAATTGTAACGCGGTATAGTTGCCGAGCCTTCGCTACATGGATCGAGCAGATGAAGTGTTGCATGATGGGTGTGAATAACATTACATGGAGGGAAAAGATGAATAAAGCAGTTCGAGGGGGGGTAATTGGACTGGGGATGCTTGGCATGTGCAGCAGTGTCGCTGCGCTGGCGGCGACCGACATATCCAAGTTACCTGTAGTGACCCAGGAGTTGGTTGCGCCGCCATTTGTGCCCAAGCACGATCAGGTGGCCAAGGGCGGGCCGAAGGTTGTCAAGGTTCGGATGGAGACGATAGAAAAGCAGGTTCAGATTGATCCGAGCGGCACGAAGATGTGGGCGTTGACGTTCAACGGCACGGTTCCCGGGCCGCTGATTGTGGTGCATGAGGGTGACTATGTGGAACTGACGCTGGTCAATCCCAAGACCAGCACCATGTCGCACAATGTGGACTTTCATGCATCGACGGGTGCGCTGGGGGGAGCCGGGCTGACCCTGGTCGCGCCTGGCGAAGACGTCGTATTGCGCTGGAAAGCCGTCAAGCCTGGCGTATTTGTCTATCACTGCGCCCCGGGCGGGACCATGATTCCTTTCCACGTCATCTCGGGCATGAATGGCGCCGTCATGGTGTTGCCGCGCGATGGCCTGAAGGACGCCAAGGGCAAGCCGGTGCGCTATGACCGTGCCTACTATATTGGCGAACAGGATCTTTACATTCCGAAGGACAAGGACGGCAAATACAAGACCTATGGCTCGCCTGCCGAAGGCATGCATGAAATGCTCGAACTGTCCAAGGGGCTCATCCCGACCCATGTCGTCTTCAATGGCGCGGTGGGTGCTCTGACGGGCGACAATGCACTCAAGGCCAAAGTGGGCGAGAAAGTATTGTTCATTCACTCCCAGGCCAACCGTGATACACGTCCCCACCTGATTGGCGGCCATGGCGACCTGGTATGGGTGGGCGGCAAGTTTGCCGATCCGCCCATACAAGGACAGGAAACCTGGTTTATTCCTGGTGGAGCAGCGGGTGCGGCCCTGTATGAATTCAGGCAGCCGGGCCTGTATGTGTACCTGAACCACAACCTGATCGATGCGGTATTGCTGGGTGCGGCGGCGCACATGAATGTCGAAGGCAAGTGGGACGATGATCTCATGAAGCAACTCAAGAAACCCAACGAGAATTCAACCCCGGCAATGGATCACTAACAGCAACATCCGGAGCAGGCTCCATAAGGGCTTTAAACTCCATCAAACCTAAAAGCGGCTTCAACAAACGTTGAAGCCGCTTTTTTCTTATGATTTTCCTCTTGGCTTGGGGAGTCGTTTCTCTCCTTTCCCAAGTCATAACCTCCTGATATAAAGGACCCGTTCTCGAACCAGGTTCAATCTCCTTGACACAGCCGTATGTAGCGGGTTAGGCTAGGCGGGTTCGGGTTGGCCCTATGGGGATACCTGGACGGGTACTGGGTATGAGGGAGTGGAGAGTCTGCCTGAGGTATCAGGGTGTGGTTGAGGAAGGGCGGGCGGGATACCTGGTATTGAGAACGAACAACTATTACGGAACGAAGGAGAAGAAGCGATGTTATTGAAGCCCTGGCTGAGGGGAGCTGTGGCGGGGTTGGGGGTTTTGTTTGCGTCGATGGCGCAGGCGGACTTTCCGAGCGTGCCGAAGGAGACGTACAAGGCGCT
>DASSHJ010000066.1:0-6046 GCA_035692965.1 Nitrosospira sp.
GTCATCCCAACGTTCACTGCTTTCCAAGCAGCGTCGATGTCGACCACTTTTCACAAGCATTGAACCGCAGCATCAGTCATCCTGGACATGATCGCATCCCCAAACCTCGGCTGGGGTATTACGGAGTGATTGACGAACGGCTGGATCTGAGTCTTATAGCTCAACTTGCTGATTCGCATCCCGAATGGCAACTGATGCTGGTTGGCCCAATTGCTAAAATTGAAAAAATAGAGCTGCCGAGGCGTCAAAACATTCATTATTTCGGGCAGCAAAGTTATGAAGAATTGCCGAGAATACTGGCCAGTTGGGACGTTTGTCTTCTCCCATTCGCCCGGAATGAGTCGACTCGCTTCATCAGCCCGACCAAGACACTTGAATACCTTGCCGCCCAGTTGCCTGTGGTAAGCACTGATATTGCGGATGTAGTGGAACTTTATGGCAAGGCCGTTTCCATCGCAGCTACATCAGCCGGATTTGTTTCTGCCTGTGAAAAAGTACTGGGTGAATCGGTCGAGGAGAGGTCTCAAAGGATCAGGGCAGCCGACAGCATATTGTCCTCCGGGTCATGGGACAAAACGGCTGGAAAAATGCAGGAGCTATTGTCGGCTCTGCCCCAGCGGGCGTCTGTGAGCATCGGGCCATCCCGGCCAAAGAACTGTGCTTCTGGGACGCCGGCGGGAGGTAACCATAAATTCCATTGATGAGGCCAGAGCTTGAACTTTCTGCCGCATGTTGGCGTGCATAAGACCGGGAAACTGCAAAGCCATGGAAAACAAAACCTTTTCCATACCTGCCCAATCGGCTGCCTGTTGCTGGTTTTGTCGCATCATCGCGCCGGAGCGCGACCCGGGGGCTGAAGGATATGATCGCGGGTCTGCGGTAGATCATAGGCGTGCACAAGCAGAAAACCGCGAGAGGTGTAAAAAGCCCATTGCCAGAACTTACCCCCCATGCAGGCTTGTGAAGTATCACCAACAAAAAAGGTTGCCCGATGGCTAGAAGTAGCGAGCCCCGTCACGTCGGCTTCATTCCCGACGGAAACCGGCGCTGGGCGTTAAGCAAAGGCCTGCAAAAACAGGAAGGATACGCAGCCGGTATCCTGCCTGGAATATTGTTGATGGAAAGATGCCGCGAAATGGGGATAGTCGAGGCGTCTGTGTATTGCTTTACTCAGGACAATACCAAGCGGCCGCGAGACGAAAAAATCGCATTTACCAACGCGGCTGTTTCATTTGCTTCCGAGATAGCGCGCCGGAATATCGCCTTGCTTGTCGTGGGCGACGAGACTTCCGCGCAGTTTCCCAACGCTCTGAAACCTTTCAGGGAACGCCAGGGTATTGGCATGAAAGTGAATTTGCTGGTGAATTACGGCTGGGAATGGGATCTTGATGGGCTTAAAACAGGAGCGCTTCGCTCCAGCGATGTCTCCCGCATAGACCTCATTGTGCGATGGGGAGGAGGACGCCGCTTGAGTGGCTTTCTTCCTGCCCAGTCGGTCTATGCTGATTTCTATGTCCGCGATGAGTACTGGCCGGATTTCGAGCTGAGCCACTTCGACCATGCCTTGGCCTGGTTCCGAAAGCAGGACCGGACGTTTGGTGGTTGACCACTAGCAGAATTTCAACAACTGCCATTAATTGATCCATTTTTTACCTCTCCGGCCCTCTCCGATCTTCAGTTCACATCTTCCTTGCGGAAGACGCTGGTCAGGCTACCCGCGGCGCTGAATGCGTTTATCGCCCGATAATCTCGGTACCCCGGAAACTGAAACTGACCCATCTTTCCCCCACCTCTCTCCGTTCTGGCGAGAGAGGGGAAGAGGCAAATTGCCTTGCTCGCTCGCTCATTGGATTATAGAAATCCACCCGATTGATGACGCCACAGCATCGCATACTGTCCATCCAATCTCAGCAGTTCTTCATGCGTCCCTTCCTCGACGACTCGACCCTCATTGAGGACAAGCAGCCGGTCCAGGCAGGCAATGGTGGACAGACGATGCGCCACGGCAATCACCGTCTTGCCCTGCATCACGTCGAGAAGCTGCTCCTGGATCGAGGCCTCGACTTCGCTGTCCAGCGCTGAAGTTGCCTCATCCAGAACAAGGATTGGCGCGTTCTTCAGCACGACGCGCGCAATCGCAATGCGCTGCCGCTGCCCCCCGCTGAGCTTCGCGCCTCTCTCCCCTACATGAGCGTCATACCCGGTACGCCCTTTATCGTCTCTCTGCCGCATGATGAATTCGTGTGCTTGTGCGCGCCGAGCTGCGGCTTCAATTTCGGCCCGTGTTGCCCCCGGGCATCCGTAGGCAATGTTTTCAGCAATCGAGCGATGCAACAGAGAGGTATCCTGCGCGACCACTCCAATCGAGTGGCGCAAGCTTTCTTCGGTCAGCTCACGCGTATCGTGCCCGTCGATCCGGATGCTGCCGGATCTGATCTCGTGGAAGCGAAGCAACAGGCTGATCAGTGTTGATTTCCCCGCTCCCGAGCTTCCAACCAGTCCTACCCGTTCGCCGGGCCGAATCGTAAAGCTCAAGTTATCCAGCACTTTTCGCCCATCGCTGCGTCCATAAGTAAAATTCAGGCGTTCGAAGCGAATTTCACCCCGTACATCTGCAGCATCGAGATCGCGTGCACCCGGGGTGTCAGGCAGCGCATTGGGCACCGCAATTGTCTGCATGCCCTCCTGTACCACCCCCATGTTTTCGAAGACGCCGTTCATTTCCCAGCTCACCCACCCGCCCGCGTTGGCGATGGTCCAGGCGAGAGGCACAACCATCGCGACCGTTCCCGCCTCAACATCCCCGCGGGCCCAGAGCAAAATACCAATAGCGGTCGTGGTAACGAGCAACAACGCGTTGAGCGCCGACAAGGTAGTCGAGAACTTGGTAACGAGACGCATATGCGCAGCAATCGCACCCTTATGATCGTTGATCGCGTCCCGCACGTACGCATCTTCGTCGCTCGTTCGCGAGAAGAGCTTGACTGTCAGAATGTTCGTGTAGCTATCGACTACCCGGCCCATCAGTACAGACCGCTGCTCGCTGCTTTTCCTGGACAAATCCCTCATTCGAGGAACGAAATAGTATAAGAAGAAGATATATGCGACCAGCCATATTGCGGTGGGCACAGCCAGGCGCCAGTCGGCGCTGGCCATCAGCCATAACGACGATATCCAGTAGACGGTGATATACCAGATGGCATGGATGCTCGATACGACGCACTCTCGCACTGCGTCGCTTGTCTGCATGACACGGCTTGCAATGCGTCCCGCTAGATCGTTCTGAAAAAGCCCCCAGCTTTGGCGTATCACGTGCCAATGACTCTGCCATCGAATAAGGCTGCTCACGCCTGGCACAACGGCGTTATGGCGGATGAAACTGTCGATCAGTATGGCCAGCGGCTTGCCGATCAGCACGAGTACCAACATTCCAACCAGGGTTGGCGTCGCGGTCTTTAACGCCTTGGCGCGATCAGTTGCCTCCATCAGATCGACGAGCTGCCCGATAAAGACCGGGATCAGCGTATCGATCAGCGCGACTGTCAGGCCAGTGGCGAACAACGCCGCATAAACGCCTTTCGTCTGGCTCACAAAATGCCAATAGAATGCAAGAAGGCCTGAAGGCGGTGACTTGGGGGGTACCACGGTGGGTCGAACAAGCTGCTCAAAGAATGCAAACATATGCAAAGGGAGTTTGAAGTTATTGTCGTAAATACATGCTGAAAAATTTCCGGATATCACAACGCCCGGGCTCTTGCTGTTCGGCAGGTTCAGTCCAGAGGCACATTGAACTGACCCTGCTCGATGCGCGACGACAATAACAGATGGTTGTGGAGCGAAATGCCGGGAGTTACGACCAAAATAGTCTTATGCTTCGAAGATT
This sequence comes from Nitrosospira sp., assembly GCA_035692965.1. Classification (GTDB taxonomy): domain Bacteria; phylum Pseudomonadota; class Gammaproteobacteria; order Burkholderiales; family Nitrosomonadaceae; genus Nitrosospira. The sequence goes on from DASSHJ010000066.1 coordinate 3,884, forward strand.
GCCCCTAAAGCAAAAGCAGGTTTTTTGGCAAAGAAGTGACGTGGAATGGGATTGGGATGAAAAGTGGATTACGGAGTGAATCCTCTGGCCGCACGGCTGGGAATTGCGACTAGCCAGGTACAGGCGCCTTATACTGTTCGAAAGCCGCTATTCGGGCATGGATCAGAAAGTCGCTATCCGGCATGCGGTCAATAGGCAAGACAAGCAGGGGCGCCCATAAAGCTGTCGCGCCCTCATGATTAAAGAAAGCCGCCGGACTGGTGTCGCCAGAGCATGGCGTATTGTCCGTCGTGCCTTAAAAGTTCTTCATGTGTTCCTTCCTCGATAATACGGCCCTCGTTGAGGACAAGCAGCCGGTCGAGGCAGGCGATCGTGGACAGCCGGTGCGCAATGGCGATGACGGTCTTGCCTTCCATCAAGTCAAGCAACTGGTCCTGGATGGCAGCCTCGACCTCGCTGTCCAGCGCCGAGGTTGCCTCGTCAAGGATCAGGATAGGGGCATTTTTAAGTACGACGCGCGCGATTGCAACGCGCTGCCTCTGGCCCGCGCTGAGCTTCACGCCGCGTTCACCCACATGGGCATCGTAGCCCGTGCGGCCTTTATCATCTCTCTGGCGCATGATGAACTCATGCGCATGCGCCCGCCGTGCGGCAGCCTCAATTTCCGCCGGTGTCGCGCCCGGACTTCCATAGGCGATGTTTTCAGCAATGGACCGATGCAACAGAGAGGTATCTTGGGCGACGACGCCGATCGAGCGGCGCAGGCTCTCCTGGGTCAGTTCCCTGATGTCGTGGCCATCGATACGGATGCTGCCGGATTCAATCTCGTAGAACCGCAGCAACAGGTTGATCAAGGTCGACTTTCCGGCGCCCGAACTTCCAACGAGGCCGACGCGTTCTCCCGGCCGGATAGTGCAATTGAGGCTATCCAGCACTTTGCGCCCATCACTGCGCCCATAGGTGAAATCGAGTCGTTCGAAGCGGATTTCCCCATGGACGCTGCTGACGTCAAGGTTTCTCGCCGCAGGAATATCCGGGAGCGAATTTTCCACCGCGATGGTTTCCATGCCTTCCTGCACGACCCCTATATTCTCGAAGGCGCTGCTCATCTCCCAGCTCACCCACCCGGCTGCATTGGCGATCGTCCAGGCAAGAGGCACTGCCATGGCTACCGTCCCGGCCTCAAGGTTGCCTTGAGCCCAGAGCGTGATGCCTATAGCCGTGGTTCCAACCAGCAGCAAGGCATTCAGTACCGCCAGCGTGGTTGTAAACTTGGTAATCAGCCGCATGTGCGCGGCGATGGCGCCGGTATGATCATTGATAGCATCGCGTACATAGGCATCCTCTTCGCCCATGCGGGAAAAGAGCTTCACAGTCAATATGTTCGTGTAGCTATCCACCACGCGGCCCATCAATACAGAGCGTTGCTCGCTGCTTGTCTTCGACAGGTCGCGCATCCGCGGAACGAAGTAGTATAAAAAAAGGATATAGGCACCAAACCACAGGACGGTCGGGACCGCCAACCGCCAGTCCGCGCTGGCCATCAGCCACAAGGATGAGACTGCGTACACTCCGATATACCATACCGCGTGGATGCTTGATACCACGCACTCCCGCACGGCGTCGCTGGTGTGCATCACCCGGTTTGCGATACGCCCGGCAAAGTCGTCCTGAAAAAGGGACCAGCTCTGCCGGATGACATGCCAATGACTCTGCCAGCGGATGAGGCTGCTCACGCCAGGCACCACTGCATTATGGCGAATGAAGCTGTCGATTAGTATGGCCAGTGGCCTTCCGATCAGCACCAGCACCAGCATTCCCGTCAGCATGGGAGTCGCCGCCTTCAACGCGCTGATCCTGTCGGTGGCTTCCATGAGTTGAACGAGTTGTCCAATAAAAACAGGTATCAGCGTATCGATCAACGCAACAGTCAGTCCGGTGGCGAACAGCGCGGCATAAAGGCTCTTGGTCTGGCTTATGAAATGCCAGTAAAACGCGAGGAGTCCTGACGGGGGTGACTTGGAGGGTATGACGGTGGGACGAACAAGCTGCTCAAAGAATGCGAACATATGTTTAGGAAGTCCGAGGTTGTTTGGTTAAGAGCACGGGCACTTCACCGTAGCCACCGCATTAACGCAAGCCATCCCTCCCGGGACGACACGC
>DASSHJ010000067.1:0-10689 GCA_035692965.1 Nitrosospira sp.
ATTTGCCGAAAAAAATGGGTACAGCATTGTAAGGGAATTCTGCGGTCACGGCATCGGGACAAACTTCCATGAAGAGCCACAGGTACTTCACTATGGAAAAGCCAATACTGGACTAACACTTGAGGCAGGAATGATTTTCACCGTGGAACCAATGATCAACGCGGGGAAAGCCCCTATCAGACAGATGGCTGATGGCTGGACCATTGTAACGAAGGATCACAGTCTTTCCGCCCAGTGGGAACATACGGTATTAGTGACTGATAACGGGTACGAGGTGCTGACGCTCTCGGCAGGGGCCCCTGCAAAGCCCGCCTTTCGTGCCTGAAAATGACCCGCTCCAGCCCCCCCGAAGGCCCACTGCCAATCGAGGCTGCAAGGACAGAGCTGCTCGAAGGCCGAGTGCGGTTGCGCCAGCGTTATTGCGAAACTCACAATAGCCGCCTCCTGCTGAGGGATCACGCCAACCTCATCGATCAACTCCTTCGTAAGGCATGGCAGGACATGTCGATGCCTGACTCCATTGCATTGATAGCAGTGGGAGGATACGGCCGGCTGGAGCTGTTTCCGCACTCCGATATCGATTTGCTGGTGCTACTCCCAAAAATGGAAGGCGCGGGCGGCCAACTGGGTACCGAGACCAGGATGCGGCTGGAACACTGGGTGCGCTTTTTATGGGACATTGGCCTGGAAATCGGGCATAGCGTTCGTACCGTTCCGGAATGTATTGAAGAAGCAGCGAAGGACATAACAGTTCAGACCAGCTTGCTGGAAGCTCGGCCCCTCGCAGGTTCGCAAAAGCTATTCAGGGAATTTTCGAGGGAGATGCAGGTGAATCTCGAACCACGCACCTTTTTCGCCGCAAAGCAGCTTGAGCAGCAACAGCGTCACGGCAGATACCGGGGCGCAACATATAACCTGGAACCCAACTTGAAAGAGGGGCCTGGGGGCCTGCGGGATTTACAGAACGTCCTATGGGTCAGCCGAGCGGCGGGGCTTGGAAAATCATGGCGTGATCTTGCTAAACGCGGGTTTATCACTCAACGCGAGGCACAGCTTGCGCAGCGCCATGAAACCGTTTTGCGAGACCTTCGCATTTGTCTTCATTATCTTTCCGGAAGACGTGAAGATCGCCTTGTATTTGATTATCAGACTCCCCTTGCCGATGAGCTTGGGATAGCCGCAAAACCGCCGCGGCGCGCCGATGAGGTGATGATGCAGCGCTACTACCGTGCGGCACGGGGCGCCAGGCAGATCAATACCATTCTTCTGGTGACAATCCATGCTGAGCTGTTTCCGAATACGAGCGAAGCGCCTGTTATCATCAATGAGCGATTCCAGAAGCGAGGTCAGCTGCTCGAAGCGCGACACGAGAACATTTTCTGCGAGCATCCCGGAGCCATATTCGAGAGTGTTCTGCTGCTGCAGCAGAATCCCGAGCTGAAAGCGCGGAGCGCTGCAACCCTGCGTGCGATGTGGCGGGCGGCGCCGCTCATCGATTCAAGATTCCGGCGCGAACCCCGCCATCGCCAGATGTTCATGCAAATCCTGCGCCAGCCTCGCGGATTGACCCGTGAACTGCGGCTGATGAACCGCTTCGGGATCCTGGGACGATATTTGCCTGCGTTTGGGCGCATCGTCGGACAGATGCAGCATGACCTATTCCATGTTTACACGGTTGATGAGCATATTCTGATGGTCATCAGGAATCTTCGCCGTTTCATGGCGCCGGAATTTGCGCATGAATATCCGCTGTGCACTGATCTCATCAATAATTTTGAAAGACCTGAAGTGCTTTATCTCGCCGGACTGTTTCACGATATTGCAAAGGGGCGTCACGGAGACCACTCCGCGCTGGGCAAGGAGGATGCGCGGAGATTTTGCGGACAGCACGGCATGCTCTCCGAAGATGTCGAACTGGTCGCGTGGCTGGTGGAAAATCATCTTGTGATGTCGATGACAGCGCAAAAAAAAGACATATCCGACGTGAATGTGATTGAGGACTTCGCGAGTCGCGTAGCGAGCGAACGCCGCCTTATTGCCCTTTATCTGCTCACCGTCGCGGATATTCGCGGCACCAGCCCTAAAGTATGGAATGCCTGGAAGGCCAAGCTGCTCGAGAATCTGTTCTGGGCAACACGGCTCAGGTTGAGCGGCCACGCAACGGATGCCGGAACGGCTTTACGCAATCGCAAGGACGAGGCCCTGGAGTTGCTGCAACCAGACGGAGTTCCTCGGGAGGCGCACGAGCGGCTATGGTCCGCGCTCGATTCGACTTATCTTCTCCTGCACGAGCCCGAAGAAATCGCCTGGCACACTCGGCATCTGCGGCAGCACGTCAAGCCATCCCGGCCCATCGTGCGAGCACGTCTGGCGCCGTCCGGATCGGGAATCGCAGTGCTGGTCTATACGGCTGACCAAAAAGATCTCTTCGCGCGCATCTGTGGATTTTTCGATCATATCGATTACAACATTGTGCAGGCGAAAATTCACACGACACGCCATGGGTATGCTCTTGATACTTTCCTGGTCCTCGACTCTCTTGAGCTGGTCCTCGACCCGCTCGACTTGGCGGAGCGCCACCGCGACATGTCGGGCTACATACAGCATGAACTCGCCCGGCAACTGGAGCAACGCGAACCATTGCAACCACCATTGCGTGGCCGCCTGAGCAGGCAACTCAAGCATTTTCCGATGAAGCCGGAAGTTGACATCGAACTGGATGAAAAAGGCATGTTCTACATCCTTTCGATTGTTGCTGGTGACCAAGCGGGACTTCTATCCCGCGTCGCACAAGTACTCGTGCAATTTGGCGTGGATGTACACAGCGCGCGGATAAACACGCTTGGGGATCGCGCCGAAGACACTTTTCTGATTACCGGCCAGCCTCTCAGTGATGCAAAAACGCTGATCCGTCTGGAAACAAAGCTTGTGAAGGCGCTAGAGACTTCGGACCCATCAAACGGAAAACCTGCCGCTCTCCTTATTCGAGAAGAGGTTGCATAGCTCCGTTATGTAAGTCTGCGATCGACGGCAGGGGAAGCCCGGTCAATCCGATCAGCAAGCGTCCCCATACGAACAATCATACTCACGATTTTTCCTGCTTTCCCTGTTCTACTCCTCGTCTCAGACAGATTGCTCGGCCAGTTCGCGGGCTTGGAGGCGAGCGCGCATCTTGCCCGCCGCTGCAACCATTCTTTTCAAGGCGGTACTCGTTTCCTCCCAGGTGCGAGTCTTAAGGCCGCAATCAGGATTCACCCATAACTTTTCCGGATCGATCACCAGACAAGCCTTTTCGAGCAACTCGACCATCTCGACAGTTTCCGGAATCCTTGGCGAATGGATGTCGTAGACCCCAGGCCCGATCTCGTTGGGATACTTGAACTCCGCAAACCCCTTCAATAACTCCATACGCGAGCGAGAGGTTTCGATTGTAATCACGTCCGCATCCATCTCGGCAATGGCTGGCAAAATATCGTTAAACTCCGAGTAGCACATGTGGGTGTGTATCTGAGTATCGTTTTTGACACCCGAGCTGGCTACGCGGAAGGCCTTGACTGCCCAGTCCAGATAGGCCTCCCAGCTTGCTTTTTTTAACGGCAGTCCTTCGCGAAAAGCGGGCTCATCGATCTGGATCATACTAATGCCGGCCTGCTCCAGGTCGAACACCTCATCCCGAATGGCGAGCGCGAGCTGCAAGGCGGTGACTGGCCGCGGCTGATCGTCGCGCACAAACGACCACATCAGCATGGTGACGGGGCCCGTCAACATTCCTTTGACGGGCTTTTCAGTCTGGCTCTGCGCATATCGTATCCAGTCCACCGTCATGGGTTCGGGGCGATAAATGTCTCCATAGAGAATGGGCGGCTTGACGCAGCGCGAACCATAGCTTTGTACCCACCCGTTTTCGGTAAAGGCGTAGCCCCATAATTGCTCGCCAAAATACTCCACCATATCGTTACGCTCAGCTTCCCCATGCACAAACACGTCAAGACCAATCTCCTCCTGCCTTTTAATCGCCAACACTATCTGGTTGCGTATCGACTCCAGATACTGCAAGTTGCTGGCCTCGCCTTTTTTGAGTGCTGCACGAACCCTGCGGATTTCTGGAGTTTGGGGAAATGAGCCTATGGTCGTGGTAGGTAAAAGGGGAAGCTGGAAGCGTTTCCGTTGCAACAACCGGCGCTCCGGAAAGGGGCTGGCGCGTTGACTATCCCGCCAGGTCAGGTGCTGAAGCCTTTCCTGCACGACCGGACTATGTATTCGAGGGGATCGCGCCCGGGCCTGTCTTGCACGCGTAGCGGCATCCAGCTGCTCGCGTATCGTCTCTTCACCCTGGTTCAATCCTCGGCCAAGAATCGATATCTCATCCAGCTTCTGAACCGAGAACGCAAGCCAGTCCTTGATCTCCGGTTCAAGCCGCATCTCAAGCTCAAGGTCAACCGGAGAGTGCAGCAGGGAACAACTTGGCGCAAGCCATAACCGCTCACCCAGAATCGATTGAGCCTCTGACAATATCGAAAACGCCTGTGCAAGGTCTGCTCGCCATACGTTGCGACCATCAATGATCCCCAGCGACAGGATTTTATCCACGGGGTAGTCCTTGATGAAGGCAGCAAGCTGCCCGGGAGCACGGCTCAAGTCGATGTGAAGGCCCTCTACCGGAAGATTTTTCAGCCGCCCGGCGTGGTTATCCACCGCTTCAAAATAAGTCGTCAACAGGAGCCTGGGTCGCGATTCGATTGATTGGTGTAAATATACGTACGCCTGCTCCAGGGCGCGAAGCCACTCTTCACTCAAGTCGAGTCCTAGCGAGGGTTCGTCAATCTGCACCCACTCGACGCCGGCTGTAGCGAGCCGAGCCAGAATATCTCGATAAACCGGTAGCAGACGCGGTAACAGATTGAGACGACTGAAGCCCGGTCCGACTTCTTTGCCCAGATGAAGATACGTGACGGGTCCGATCAGCACGACTTTCGGACGCGCTCCAAGGGCCTGAACTTCGGCAACCTCATCGAAAAGACGGGACGAAGCAATGCGAAACACTGTGTCGGCACTGAATTCAGGGACAATGTAGTGGTAGTTCGTGTCGTACCACTTGGTCATCTCCATCGCGGGCTGATGCGCGGTTCCACGCGCCATCGCAAAGTACAAATCCAACCCGATGTCGCAATCTCGTGGAGGGCCGAAGCGGGGAGGCACAGCACCCAGTAGTGCAGTCATGTTCAGCACGTGATCATAGAGCGCGAAATCTCCGACAGGAACGAGGTCAACGCCCGCACCGTGCTGGATTGACCAGTGTTTCTTCCTTAGTTCCGCTGCCGCCGCTTGCACTCGGTCTTCACTAATTTCCCCGCGCCAGTAAGCCTCAAGCGCGTGCTTGAGTTCTCGTCGTGCGCCAATACGGGGAAATCCCAGGTTATGCGTCAGTGCCATGAAAGTCTCCTTGTTGCCCGGTTAGGCCATTGCATCAGGAGACGATTGTGTGGCAGACTTTCTTATGAATCAAATGAAATATTATTAAAAATGTATGAAAAAAACTAATATCTTACCTGATAATTTTATTGCTCATAGTTCTACTTATGTCGCTCGCATCTATCCTTGAATTGCGCCACCTGCGTTCGCTCATGGCCTTGCATGAAACGGGCAGCGTGTCCCGGGCCGCGAGACGCGTCCACCTCACCCAGTCGGCGTTATCACATCAGATCAAGGCGCTGCAGGACCACTATGGATTGCCTGTCGTACAACGCAAGGGGCAATCCGTCGAACTCACCGATGCCGGCAAGCAGCTCGTTACGCTTGCCGAAAAAGTGCTGGGAGAGATACAGGCAACCGAGCGAGACATCGCAAAACTGTCCCAAAATGTCTCCGGCAGCCTGAGGATTGCACTCGAATGCCATACCTGTTTTGACTGGCTGATGCCACTTATGGACGAGTTCCGCCAACACTGGCCCGACGTGGAGCTTGACCTGGTATCAGGTTTTCACAGCGATCCTGTCAAGTTGCTGGAGGAAGGCAAAGCGGATGTGGTGATCGGCTCCGAAAGCAAACCGTGCCGCGGCGTCGTCCACGAGCCGTTATTCCGTTTTGAAATTCTCGCGGTATTGGCAACTGAACACCCCCTCTCCGCCAAAAGAATATTGCACCCTACAGATTTCGCGAGTGAAACGCTTATCACATACCCCGTTCCCGAAGATCGTATCGATCTGATTCTCCAGGTGCTGAGACCAGCAGGAATTCATCCCCAGCGGCGCACGGCGGAACTCACCGTTGCCATTTTGCAGTTGGTAGCGAGTCGCCGGGGAGTGGCGGCATTGCCGAGCTGGGGAATCAAGAATTACCTCGATCATGATTATGTTATAGCACGCCGCATCGGCGCCCAGGGTTTATGGAGCGACCTGTATGCATCCACGCTTAAGGAAACGGCATCACGGGCGTATATGCGCGATTTTTTGACGACTGCAAGAAATACGTGCTTTGCAACGCTGGAGGGAATCATTCCACTGGAATGATCAGTAAAAAACCGGGAAGGGCGGGCTGAACGAAAACGAGAACGAACGGAAAACAGGGGAGGAAGGAAAAAGAGTAGAAAAGAAGGAGTAGCTGAAAGGTTGGTTGAAGCGCAGAGGTTAATATGATGAGTTCATGATGAGGGGTGAGCAAACAGACTGCCTGCTCATCCCTCATTTGCAAACGGTCAGTGCAATGTCACTGCGGCTTCCTCTTCTTCCTCGCAGGCAAGATTGGCGCAGTACTTCTCGTAAATTCCATCCAGAAAACCCCATAAGGCATCACACGCTCGGGCAGTCGCGGCCACAACCTCAGCCTGTTTCTCCGGCGTGTCGGCGAAACGCTCGATCAACGCCCATTCGGCTTGCGAGTGATATACATCGGCTTCCTGGTGCACCGAAAAGAACTCATAGCTATCCGGATTACTCATCCCATAGAAGCGGGCAAGACCGTCAATTTTGACAGCTGCGATTGAAGGTACCTGGGATTCAAACGCATGTAGCGCCGCAAGGCCGGCATAGAACGGCTCATTCAGACAGATATCGCGGAATGTCGATACCAATCGCGCTGTTGTTGGCAAGGCCGTGGCATTCGCCAGACTGCTGTCACTGGAACCCAAAGCCAGCGCGAACGACTTCCATAGGGCAGGATGGTTTTTTTCGCCGTGCTCTTCGCTGATCAGATTTTTCAGTACTTCCTGGCGAACACTGATATCGCCGCTATTGCATTCACTATGGAAGTGCGGTGTGTTGAAATGCACGGCACTCAGATAAGTGGGTTCTGCGAGAACATTATGGAAATACTGTTCGGCATAATGGCGCAGCTGTTCCTTGGAGAGCTTGCCTTCTGTCCAGGCAACGTAGAAAGGATGCTTGAGCAGATGCCTCGCATCAATGATGGAATCGATCTTTTGCTTAAGAGATACATTAGTTTTCATGGTTTTCCTCTTGAACAGAGATAGTGGACGGTGGGCGTATCATCGCGAAATAATGCCTTCAAGTCAAATTTGTAAAAAGAACTCCGAACGCAAGGCTTGCATCCGGCTAACCAGAGTCCGAACGGAGGTTGGTTTATCTCTTGGGTAGAACCTGTTGTCCCTTCAATCGCCTATAATCCTCCGCCTCGCCGGACTAACGACCAGCCGGCTTAAACCTATAAATCATGGATGAGCAATCCAGCTTGTTCGCCCTGTTTACCAGCAGTTTTCTCGCCGCCACGCTATTGCCGGGCGGGTCCGAAGCCGTTCTGTTCGGGGTCCTGACCGCCTACCCCCAGCTATATTGGCCGGCTCTCGGAGTTGCAACGCTTGGTAACACCCTCGGAGGGATGAGCTCTTATGCGATCGGGCGACTGCTGCCTGATGAAAAAGCACTTGAAAAAAAACTAGGGGGCAATCTTCGGGGGATCGAATGGGTAAGCAAGCACGGCAGCCCTGTTTTGCTGCTCTCGTGGGTGCCCCTGATCGGTGATCTGTTATGCATCGCCGCAGGCTGGCTCCGCATCAACTGGGTGTTGGCAACACTGTTCATGGCCCTCGGCAAGTTCGGGCGCTATTGGGCGATTGGGGCTGCAATGAACATCTGAGATGAGGCTGAAATCCCCTACGAGCCAGCGAACCGGATGCCCTGCCCACTCCAAAAAAACGGCGGTTTTCTACCGCCGCTTCCTGTCAGCCAGATCGTTCTTCCGCAACCATAACTCTTGACCAACTGGACATAGCCCAGCCTCGTCGGGGCGGGCTAACCGGAAGATTCAAGTAATCCGGTGCGCGAGAATCCGCCTATGACGGTGCCTTGTCCTTCTGCTCCTGGATCAGTTTCTGCAGTTCGCCGCTTTGATACATCTCGGCCACGATGTCCGAACCACCAACAAATTCCCCATTAATGTACACCTGGGGGATAGTTGGCCAGTGAGAGTATTCCTTGATTCCCTGCCGGAACTCTGGTTCTGCGAGCACATCTACGGCAAACAGGTTATTTACACCACATGCGTTGAGCATCTTTACCGCATGGGCGGAAAAACCGCACTGGGGTGCCTGGGGCGTGCCCTTCATATAAATTACGACGGGATGAGTGGTAATTTGCTCTTTAATGACTTCTTGTGTATCCATGTCCGGCTCGCCTCCTTTTGAAATTTTGTAAGACCGGCGAGTCAGCATAGGCGAAACGAGCGTTGTTTTCAAGTGCCATTAACGCAAACGAATTGCGCCGAATTAAATGTAGCCGAAAGGTATTCTGAGAAATAACGTTGCGCCATATTGAAGGTTACCGAAAAGGAGACCTTGATATGGTAAAAAGTACTCGGCGGGAATACCTTGAAACGATTCGGAAACGTTATCGCAGGGCGTGCAAGAAGGATAAGAAGCCGATCCTGGATGAGTTTTGCGTCAATTGCGGCTATCACCGCAAATATGCCATTTAGCTGCTGGGCCATCGCGCCAGCCTGCACATTAAAAAGCCAGGCGCCAAGCCAATTTATGACTCAACTGAACTGCTTATAGTGCTCAGCGCATCTGGTTTGTCAGCGCCTGCTTGAATCCGATCACATCGGTTCAGAAACAAAAGACCGCCCTGATGAATACCTTCCTCAATACCCATCCGTTTGTCCTGAAGAAAACCATTCAGGCAAAACTCAAAATCATCTTCAATGCCCTAAAATGAATTCCCCTCCCTTATGGCACAACGCTATCTTCTCTATTTCGGTAACCTTTTTCGATGGCGCAACGCGCAAATAAAAAAAGACAAAGCTTGCAGCTATTCGTTCTCCAAGGAAAAGTGGTATGCAACTCCTCCGCTCACGCGCATTATTCCGGCAAGGTCAGGATGGGAAAATACATCATGGAAGCCGGCCTCGTTCAATAACTGGCAACACCTGAACCCCTGATCGTATCCATGCTCAACCATTATCATTCCTCCAGGCATCAGGTAGGCAGGCGCGGACGCGATAATCGAGCGGAGGCAACGGGTACCATCACCACCATCGGTGAGGGCGATGGATGGCTCAAAGCGCAGGTCTCCCTGGGTCAAATGAGAATCTCCATTTGCTACATAGGGAGGGTTCGATACAATGAGATCGAATCTTTCCCCCGCCAGCCCATTGAACCAATCGACCTGCATGAACCGTACGTTATCCACGTTGAGCTGCATGGCATTCGAACGCGCGACAATCAGTGCTTCAGGCGAGATATCTACCGCGACCACTCGAGCCAGAGGACGCTGTTTCGCTATCGCGAGCGCGATGGCTCCACTGCCGGTTCCAAGATCAAGAATGGTAATGGCTCGGTTTACAGGAACACGCTCCAGCGCCAAATCCACCAGTAGCTCCGTTTCCGGACGGGGAATAAGCACGGCAGGGGTAACCTCGAAATCCAGGCTGTAAAATTCCCGCTCTCCCGTAAGATAAGCAACAGGTTCACCTTGCCGACGGCGTCCCAGAAGTTCCGCAAACTGCTGGGCTTGCTCGACCGAGAGCTCTTGTTCCGAGTGCGCAATCATATGCGCAAGATTCAGCTTGAGCACATGCTGCAACAACATCCGGGCATCGGTATTGTCGATAATCCCTTGCGCCTGGCACAGCGCTTCATGGACAGTGATCAGGGCACCTCCCGATTATCCTGATCACGCTTCGAGAAAATTTTTCAGGCGCAATTGAGCGGAGATAGTGAAAAAAAGGGCGATATTTGAACATGGAAATCCGAAAACCGGATATGAGGAATATTCTCTGGTCCTTATTCTCCCATCGCGGCCAATTGCTCCGCCTGATGTTCGGACATGAGCACTGAGCACAATTCATTCAAATCGCCATCCATGATCTGCTCGATTTTGTAGAGCGTGAGATTGATGCGGTGATCCGTTACGCGGCCCTGAGGAAAATTGTAGGTACGAATGCGACCCGAGCGGTCGCCCGTGCCTACGAGTGATTTTCGGGTGGCAGCCTGCTTGCTCTGTTGCTCCTGCATTTGCCTGTCACGAATACGTGCAGCAAGAATACTCATGGCCTGTGCCTTGTTTTTATGCTGCGATCGCCCATCCTGACACTCCACCACCGTATTGGTAGGCAGGTGGGTGATGCGCACCGCGGAATCGGTCTTGTTGATATGCTGGCCACCCGCGCCTGAGGCGCGGAATGTATCAATCCGTAATTCAGCAGGATTCAGGACGACGTCCATAATCTCATCCGCTT
>DASSHJ010000068.1:0-13323 GCA_035692965.1 Nitrosospira sp.
CCGAACTGGTTTACCAATACCTCACGGGTCCCCGCTTCCGTCAACGCGTGGAGGCCATCGTCGAAGCATTTTCGACAATGCGGGACGACCTGGAAAAGGAACGCAAGGTTATCACGAAGCAATGGGCTAAACGGGAAGAGCAGATCATGCGCGTGATGGGCGCCACAGTGGGAATGTATGGCGACCTGCAGGGAATCGCTGGCAAATCGCTGCAGGAGATCGAGGGACTCGAGCTGAAAAGCCTGGGGCTCTACGAAGAGGATTTATAACAACAGGAACCTGGACCAGCCCGAGGCCCGGGAGGAGCGAGCCGAAAGGTGTTACAAAGGAACGTCTTGTTATAGACGCACGGCCGGCTCCATCCTCTTCTTTCGATCAGACTAGCTTTCCGCGGCGAAGAGCTCGACCATCTCTCTGTCGGGATAGCGCTCCATCTGGTAGCGCTGCCACAATCTCGTTCCGATATGATGCGCAAGCATATCCGCATTGAATTGCAGGATCGGGTTCCCCATTTCGCTGGTCGTCTGACGAAACAGTTCCAGCCATCTTTCGAACAGTGGCGCGCTGAGTCCAGGCAAAGCTACATGCTTGGGCATGGGCATGCCCCTGAATCTGCTCGTTCCGCGGAGTTTCATTGACCAGAAATTGATCATCTGGACAAAGTGGGCGTCCCAGTCCGCGACATGCGACTCGAATATGGGGCCTAAAGAAGGATCGCGTCTGGCTCTTGCATAAAACGTGTGAACCAGCTTGGAAATTTCTTCTTCTGTGCATAGATTGGGATCAGGAGCAATAAACTCTAGCTGTGACATGGCTATAAATTAAATAAGGAGATCAGATATCGAAATGGATGCTCGGGAATTTAAAAAGCGAGGGGAGAGCGCTCATTCTCGCTTCTCGCAACGCCTTTTATCACAAGTTTATGTCAAAAGGCGGAGCAAGTAAAGACCTTGCTGCCTTCGGCTTTCTCGTATCGGGGAGTTGCGGTTGAGTTGTCAGGAAAGCAGTATACTTCACCTGCCCGGGAAGGGAGTATGGATGATGAAAAAGCGGGAAAAAGGCCGCAAGCGGCGAGCCAGTAGCCCGAATAACGCCTTATTGAAACTCGCTAAAACACCCCCTCCCGCGATACGCCATCACACCGCAATATCATGCGTAGCGTTTGCAGCGCTTCCAGTTGAATCTGGCGTACGCGCTCACGCGTAAGGTCGAGTGTTGCGGCAAGTTGTTCCAGGGTCTGGATTTCGTAACCATTGAGACCGTAGCGCTTCTCGATAATGTAGCGTTGCTTCTCATTGAGCCGGTGGAGCCACTCCTGGACCCGGTCCTTTATTTCAGATTGCTCGAGCATGAGATCGGGACCGGGCGTGTTGTCATCGGGCATGATATCCCCCATCGATAACAGCGGATCAACGTCCAGCGGAGCGTCAAGTGACATCATGCTCATGTTCAAGGACAACATTCGCTGGACCTCCTTGACCGGGCGCCCGAGGAGATGGGCAACGTCGTCAGCCTTGGGTTCCTTCCCCGTATGGGCTTCGAGGTGGCGCGCGGCCTGCAGGATAATGTTCAAATCCTTGATGACGTGAACGGGCAAACGAATCGTGCGTGACTGATTCATGATACAGCGTTCGATGTTCTGGCGTATCCACCAGGTCGCGTAAGTCGAGAACCTGAAGCCGCGCTCCGGATCGAATTTTTCGAGGGCGTGCATCATGCCCATATTGCCTTCTTCGATCAAATCCAGTAGCGCTACCCCGTGATTCGTATAGTGCTTTGCAATATTCACCACCAACCGGAGGTTGCACTCGATCATCCTCTGGCGGGCCTGAAAATCATTCTGCTTGACCAACCGCGTCAACTCCGCTTCTTCTTTCGCCGTTAGCAGCGAGTTTTGTCCGATCTCGTTAAAATAGATTTGCGTGACATCGGTTAGCAGATAGTCGGTGTGAATCTCTGCCGCGCCATCGGGTGCTGCCTCGACAGCCTCGAGCGGTACGTCATCTTCCGGTTCCAATGGATCGGGTTGTTCAAAAGGCTCTTCGTCGCTGCTGTAATCGAGTTGGTTCATCCCGGCGCTCCCGGTAAGTGTTTAAGTGGATCCACAGGCTTACCATTCTTGCGGATTTCGAAGTGAAGCTTTACCAGATCGCTATCGGTGCTTCCCATTTCGGCAATCTTTTGGCCTTTGGTTACTGTTTGCCCTTCTTTTACAAGGATTTTGTCGTTATGTGCATATGCGCTTAGGTAAATATTGTTGTGCTTGATAATGATGAGTTTTCCGTATCCTCGAAGGCCGGCCCCGCTGTAAACCACTTTTCCCCCTGCAGCAGCCGTGACCGCCTGTCCGGGCTTGCCCGCAATATCGATTCCTTTTGTGGCTTCCGAAAACCCATCAAGCAATTTTCCTTTCGTTGGCCAGATCCATCCGACTCCATCATCAGTTCTAATGGCCTCAGCCTGGGGTTGCGCAGCAGCCAGGGCTTCAGGGCTCTTTTCGGGTGCAACATTCACCTTCGCGATAACGGGGATCACCGTTGGAGGAGCACTCCCCATCCCCCTGAACTGAGCGAGCGCCTGCTCCGAATAAGGCACCTTGAATGCCCTGGGTTCACTTTTCAGTTTGTCGGTATTCACCCCCGGCTTCCCTTCCGGTTGTGGAATTGCACCAGGAGTGGTAACGACTTTTAATTGCGGACCAGGTTCAGAGATACCGAAAAGGGTGGGTTGCGCCTGCCCTGAGGGTGGCGAAAGATAGAGTTGCTGCCCGATGTGAAGCGAAGCGGGGTCTTGTATATTGTTCCACTCCGCCAGGTCTTTCTGGCTGACGCCATGGTTAAGTGCGATCGCGTAAAGCGTGTCGCCCTTTTGTACCATGTAAGTCTTCCGCTGTTGTAAGGGCACTCCGGGGACTGAACCGGCCGGGAGGTTCTCGACGGCCCCTTCGGGAAGCGGTGTAGAGCGATCAACTATCGGAGCAGTGTTCTGTTGCGTCGAGGCACATGCAGCCAGCATCAGTGACACGAAAATGGCTTGCAAAGGGGCAAAATCAAAACGTCCTTTTCTTATTGTATAAAACGCGAGAAGCCTATAGCTCATGACACTCTTAGATAATAATTTTAGTAAACCTTTGCTTGAATCCCCGCAGTTGTGCACTCCTTCCTTCTCACATTCTTGTCTTCAACGCTTCCATGTGCCCCGCACGATCGGCACGAACTTGACCTGTTCGAGAATTATCTCGTTGAATCCTTGAGAATTATGTTCGATAACGCACAAACACTGCTTCAAATCACCTTTAGGTAAAACCATCCTGCCCCCAACGGAGAGTTGTTCGAGCAACAAGCGCGGAACTTGTGCGGCGGCGGCGGTCACAATGATTGCGTCGAAAGGGGCGCAGTCCGGCCAACCGAGCAAGCCATCCCCGTGTCTGAGCCGAATATTGCCAAGGCCCAGTTCGCGAAGACGCGCGCGAGCGCGGGTCAGTAAGGGGCCAACTCGTTCGACGGAGTACACCTCGCGCGCGAACCGGGCCAGCACGGCTGTCTGATATCCACAGCCCGAACCGATTTCGAGCACTTTTTGCGGATTTGCGCCCGCTCGCACGAGTTCGCTCATGCGAGCGACAGTGAAAGGACTGGAAATGGTCTGGCCGTAATTGATAGGCAACGCAACATCGTCATAAGCCCGGGTTGAGAGAACTTCTTCGACGAAAATGTGCCGGGGAATGGTGCCCATCGAGGCCAGCACTGCTTCATCAGTGATCCCTTGCGCCCGTAAGCGCTCGATCATGCGCGCACGGGTGCGCTGGGAGGTCATCCCAATTCCCGAATGGCGGCTATGCAAGCTCGGCGTACCTTTTAAAGGGCTCCTGAAGGTTATGCGATCCATTCTCTTACGGCGTCGAGTTGTCCGTAACGAGTCAGGTCGATCTGGAGTGGAGTGACGGAGACGCGGTTGTGTTTGATCGCAAAAAAGTCCGTTCCCTCACCTGCATCCTGTGCAGGCCCGGCCGCCCCGACCCAATATACAGTTTCCCCCCGGGGACTCTTTGATTTGACCACCGGTTCCGCTTTGTGCCGGCGACCGAGCCGCGTCACCTCAAGGCCTTGAAGTTCGCCATGGGCAATATCGGGAACATTAACGTTTAAAAGGACCGGGCCGTGCAACCGGTCATTCCCGAAACGCTGGATGATCTCCTTTGCCACGCGCGCAGCTGTTGCAAAATTCCCCTTGGAGAAACCGGCAAGCGAAACCGCAAGAGACGGTATACCGAGTAGAAAGCCTTCTGTCGCCGCCGCTACCGTACCGGAATAGAGGGTATCGTCGCCCATGTTGGCTCCATCGTTGATGCCGGATACTACCATGTCAGGTAATGTATCGAGCATCCCGGTAACAGCGAGATGGACGCAATCGGTGGGTGTTCCGTTGACGTAATAAAAGCCGTTATGGGATTTGCGCAGGCTCAGAGGCCTGTCGAGAGTCAAGGAATTGCTTGCGCCGCTGCGATCGCGTTCGGGAGCAACGACGATGATTTCGGCAATGGTTGAAAGCGCTTCGGCAAGACAGATCAGGCCAGGCGCAAAATAGCCGTCATCGTTGCTCAGCAATATGCGCATTTGAACGTTACCCCAGGTTTTTTTGCTTATCAGGGAAGGACAACGGGAAACAGTACGAACAGCACTGCTTCCCGCCGGGAATATATAGATATTACGGATATGCTTGACTGGTCGGGGCGAGAGGATTTGAACCTCCGACCACTTGCACCCCATGCAAGTACGCTACCAGGCTGCGCTACGCCCCGAAGGTTGAAATTATAACAAAAACGGGCAACCCAGGAATGGTTGCAGGCACCTCCGCGACGATAGAGACCAGGTGGCTGACCTGAAATCGGTTCTGAAGCTGAGAATGATCGTCCCCGACAAGCAGTAACTCGCTCTATCAGGAGCGAAGCAAGGAAACAACGTTTTCGATCTCGCTCCGTAGCAACGCGAGATCCATTTTTTTGGACTGGGGATTTATCGAGACCGCAGCAGGCGAAACAGCAACCCCTCCCTGGTCCAATCGACTGCGTGCGCCGTGAATAGTAAAGCCCTGCTCGTAGAGCAAATCGCGGATGCGCCGCACAAGCAAGACTTCATGATGCTGATAATAGCGGCGGTTACCGCGGCGCTTGACGGGCTTGAGTTGCGTGAACTCCTGCTCCCAGTAGCGCAGCACGTGCGGCTTGACGCCGCACAGTTCGCTCACTTCGCCAATAGTGAAGTACCGTTTTGCAGGAATGGGAGGCAACGTCGCGTTGCTAGCTGTTGTGCTTTCCATGCTGGTTTTTTTCCACCATTGCCTTCAGTTTCTGGCTCGCGTGAAAAGTAACAACTCGCCGGGCTGTAATAGGAATCTCCTCGCCGGTCTTTGGATTGCGACCTGGGCGCTGCGGTTTTTCGCGCAACTGAAAATTTCCAAAGCCCGAAAGTTTCACGCCGTCCCCGTTCTGCAGCGCAACGCGAACCTCCTCATAGAAGGATTCCACCATGTCTTTGGCCTCACGCTTGTTAAAGCCGACCTTTTCGAACAGCAAATCCGCCAGTTCAGCCTTTGTTAACGTCATGTCTCTTCACCCGTTTACCCGTTGTCTATTTTTAAATCTTCCTGATGAAAGGCCCGTAGAGGGCGTTGAGGAATCTCCAAGCACATCCTCCGCGCCTGTTGACTTGTTCGCAGTTCCTTGGGATCAGCAACTCGCCATTTTTGGAATTATTAACCGGCGCGCGCAGGCGCACCCAGGTTTCTTGATTGTCAGCCTGACTTTTTCAATTCCGCAGTGCGGCATTGAAGCGCTCTTCCAGGATTCCGAGCAGTTTTGCGACTTCCATATCTGCTTCCGCATCTGTCAGCGTTTTTTCAGTATCTTGCAATAAGATACGGAATGCAAGACTTTTTTTGCCTTCCCCAACCCCTTTGCCGCGGTAGAGATCGAACAGGGAAATGTCCGAAATAATGGGAGAGCTTCCACTCTTCATGGAGGCCAGCATGACCTCAAAATCGATATCCTCGTCCACGACGATCGCAATGTCTCGCCGTATGGATGGATATTTTGAAATCTCCTCTGCTCTCGGTAGAGCTTGGATAATCAGTGCGTCAAGCTCCAGTTCAAACAGGATTGGAGGTCTTGGCAGATCAAATTTTCTCTGCAGGCGCGGGTGGAGTTCTCCCAGGTAACCTGCAATTCTCCCGCCCACGCTTATCCTTGCTGACTTCCCCGGATGCAGCGCTGGGTGCGGTGCAGGCTCGGCATCGATTGGTACCGGCCAGCAAAGTACCTCGAGATCCCCTTTTACATCGTAAAAATCTACTGGACGGGCGGGGATTCCCCATTGCTCTCCGGCCGTATCGCCGTAGCAGAGACCTCCCAGCATTTCACGCTGCAAATAACCTTCATTATCTTTCCAGAAACAACGTCCGATTTCAAAGAGGCGGACCCTCGCCTGTTTATGGTTCAGGTTGAATTTCAGATTGGAGATCAAGCCTCCAAGAAGGCTGCTGCGCATCACTTCCATCTGGCTGGATAAAGGGTTTTTCAACTCCACGGGAGCTCTATTACCCGACAGTTCCAGCTCCCATGAAGTCTCCACGAAACCATAATTGATGACTTCCTGATAATCCCTGTCAACCATCACCTGCCGCAATTGTGAGGGGGTTCGCCTGGTTTCAGGATCGCTCAACATGCCGAGTTCACCGACGGGCAGAGTGGATGGAATGCGGTTGTACCCGTGCACTCGCGCCAGCTCTTCGATCAGATCCTCTTCTATGGCAATATCGAAGCGATAAGTCGGTGGCGAGACGCGAAAGCTTTCATCCGCGTACTCGAACGCAAATTGCAGCCGCTGGAGTATTTCTGCCATAGCCGCCTCGTCAAGATCGATCCCGAGCACGCGACGCGTTCTCTGCGGCCGCAGCCATACTGGATCACGGCGAGGCAAAGCTCCACCCCAGGCCTCCGTGACCGGCCCAGCCTTGCCTCCGCAGATGTCGAGTATAAGTTCGCTTGCCCGTTCCATCGCATCGCGCGTCGCGCCAAAATCGACGCCCCGCTCGAAGCGATGTGCAGAATCGGAGCTGAAGCCCAGGGTGAAGGACTTGCCGGCGATTGCTGGGGGCGAAAAAAAAGCGCTCTCCAGAAATATATCGGTCGTATCGTTTGTCACGCCACTGTCGCTCCCGCCCATGATTCCCGCTAACGCCAATGGCTGGGCTTCATCCGAGATGACCAGCATATCCGGCTGAAGCATCAGGTTTTCACCATTCAACAGCTGTATTTTTTCCCCTGCCTTCGCATAACGCACGTTTATAGTACCCGAGAGCCCACCCGAAATACGGCCAAGGTCGAACGCATGAAGCGGCTGCCCCATCTCCAGCATGACGTAATTGGCCACATCCACGACCGCGTTGATGCTGCGCAACCCGCTGCGTTCCAGGCGGCGTACCATCCACTTCGGGGCGGATACGTTCATGGAGATATCGCGAATGACTCTGCCATAATAAAGCGGACAAGCGTCTGGCGCTTCGATGCAAACGGCCAGTTCATTAGTACTCTCGGTAGTGACCGTGCGAATTCGAATGGGATGAGCGGTTTCGCCGGTAATAGCTGCGACTTCCCGCGCAATCCCCGTCATCCCAAGGCAATCGCCACGGTTCGGCGTTAGCTTGAGGGTAAAGATCGTGTCGTCCAGCTCGTAATACTCGCGAAAATCGGCTCCTTCCGGAGCATCCTGGGGAAGCACAAGCAACCCTTCAACCTCTTCCTGCAACCCGAGTTCTTTCGCGGAACATAACATGCCTCCGGACTCGGCCCCACGTATCCTCGTGTGTCTTATTGTATTGCCGCCGAGCCGCGCACCCGGGAGTGCGCACGGCACCTTGATGCCCGCCCGCACATTTGCCGCCCCGCAGACGATCTGCAACGGCTCGGCACCTGTTCCGGCGTCTACTCGACATATGGCAAGATGGTTGGCATCCGCATGCTTTTGGACGGCAAGAATCTTCGCAACGACCACTCCCTCAAAGGCTGCCGCAACAGCCTCGACCGCCTCGACCTCCAGGCCAGCCATCGTTAGCGCGTCAGCCAGTTCGTTCGCTGGTACGGGCGGGTTTACGAATGTGCGCAACCAGTTTTCTGAAAATTTCATCGAATTTATTTTCTATGACAGGGCAATGCAAAGAACATCCGGGATTGTTGCAGATCATCCTGCCTTTCGTGCAACCTCCAGGAGGCCGACACAGCTATCCTGACCTGAACTGCTGCGGGATTGCTAGTTGAATTGCCTCAGGAACCGGAGATCATTCTCGAAAAACAATCGGAGGTCGCTCACGCCGTATCTCAGCATCGCCAGACGCTCCACGCCCATTCCGAACGCAAAGCCAGTATATTTTTCGCTGTCTATACCGACATGCTTGAAAACGTTCGGGTGCACCATGCCACATCCCAGCACTTCCAGCCATCCGCTATAGCTGCAGACCCGGCACCCCTCCTGGCACATCACGCACCCGATGTCCATTTCAGCCGAAGGCTCGGTAAAAGGAAAAAAAGAGGCGCGGAACCGCACCCTTAAATCGTCGCGCTCGAAAAACCGCTGCATGAAATCCACCAGCACCCCCTTCAGACCGGAAAACGTTGCGCTTTCGGCAACCCACAGGCCTTCCACCTGATGAAACATGGGGGTATGGGTTAAATCTGAATCACGCCGGTACACCCGTCCCGGTGCGATGATCTTCAAGGGAGGTTGAGTGTTCTGCATATGCCGAATCTGGACGGGAGACGTATGCGTGCGCAGCAGGTAATTGCCTGCCTCGTTCCCTATGTAAAAAGTGTCGTGCATTGCTCGCGCCGGGTGATTTTCCGGAATGTTCAGCGCCGTGAAATTGTAAAAATCCGTCTCGATTTCCGGCCCGGATGCCACGTCAAAGCCGATCGAATGAAACAGCGTACATATCCGCTCCAAAACGCGTGTCACGGGATGCAAGCCCCCTGAATGACCGCCGCGTCCAGGCAAGGTAACATCCAGCCTTTCCTCCGCCAGTTGCGCTTCAAGCTCTTTTTGCCGTATGGCCTCTCGGCGCGAGTTGAGCGCCTCTTCCAACGCTTCCTTCACGCGGTTGATGCGCATTCCCATGGAAGGACGTTCTTCCGGGGGCACGCTGCCCAGCCCCTTCAGCAAGGTGGTCAGCCTGCCATGCCGGCCCAGGTACTGCCCCTTCGCCTGCTCCAGCTCCGCGAGATCGTCAATACCCTCAAACAGATCGATTGCTTCGCGAAGGAGGTGGTCCAGATCATTCATGAAAATATAGTGGGAACAAGGGCTGAGCCCGTAACAACAAAAAAGGAGGCAAGGCGCTTCTGCCTTCAGCCTCCTCAAGTCCTATTTATGGGGAATCTATGCTGCCAGGCTGGCCTTTGCCTGTTCCGCTATTTTTGCAAAGGCCTGCTTGTCAAATACTGCAAGGTCGGCCAACACCTTGCGATCGACCTCGATCGCGGCTTTTTTAAGCCCGTTCATGAATATGCTATAGGACAGGCCGCACTCCCGTGCCGCCGCATTGATGCGGGCAATCCACAGAGCGCGAAAGTCGCGTTTCTTTTGACGGCGGTCACGGTAGGCATATTGCCCGGCCTTCATGACCGCTTCCTTGGCAATCCGGTATACGTTCTTCCGGCGTCCGCGATAGCCCTTGGCCAGGTCCAGCACCTTCTTGTGACGGGCATGTGCCGTCACCCCACGTTTTACTCTTGGCATTTTCCCCTCCTCACGCGTAAGGCATCATTGCGCGGACGGATGCGACGTCGGCGCAGTTGACACTGACGGTTCCGCGCAACTGGCGCTTGGTTTTCGTCGATTTCTTCGTGAGGATGTGGCGTTTGAATGCCTGCGAGCGCTTGACACTCCCGCCGGCGCGCACTTTGAAGCGCTTCGCCGCCCCACTCTTCGTTTTCATCTTTGGCATGAATGCTCCTGCTTTAGCATGACGTCGGGCGCTTCCTGCAATAATGACCCAGGAAAGCTTGATGGCCCGAAAATCACTTGTTTTAAAAAAGCATACCGGATGGCATGCTCGCGTGAGAAAAACTTCTGCAACGTCCGATTAGTTCCCTTTTTGATGGGAAGAGCTTTTCGCCTCTTGTTCTGCTCAGAGGTGGGCCGTACCGGAGTCCGGCGAGCCTCCTGTTTCATTGTGCAAATTTTGCTTGGGTTCCTTGGCTTCCTTCGGCTTCCCAATTTTCACTTCTTTCTTCCTTGGGGATAGGACCATGACCATCTGCCTGCCCTCCATTCGGGGAAACTGCTCAACTATTGCATACGGCTCCAGGTCCGCCTTTATTCGTTCCAGAAGGCGGATGCCGAATTCCTGGTGCGCCATTTCCCGTCCCCGAAAACGTAAGGTGATTTTGGCTTTATCGCCCTCTTCAAGAAAACCGATCAAGTTCCGCAGCTTGATGGCGTAATCACCCTCATCCGTATTGGGCCGGAACTTGACTTCCTTTATCTGGATTTGTTTCTGCTTGAGCTTGGCTTCGTGCTTTTTCTTGCTTTCCTGATAACGAAATTTGCCATAATCCATCAAACGGCAAACGGGTGGCTGAGCAGTAGGTGCAATTTCCACCAGGTCCACTTCCGCTTCTTCCGCCATGCGGTTCGCAACGGCAAGGGTGACCACTCCGATCTGTTCTCCCTCTGTGCCAATCAGTCGCACTTCCGGAGCATTGATCTCTTGGTTAATTCGTGCTGCTTTTTCCTGAACTATAGTAATTCCCCAGATTTGGTTAGTGTGTTTTCGCGGCTATTTCGCCCTTCAAACGCTCGATCAGCGCCGTCAAGGGCACCTGTCCCAAGTTAGCGCCCGCGCGGTTTCGAACCGAAACCATCTCTGCAGCCACCTCCTTGTCACCCACGATAATTTGATAAGGTAATTTCTGCAAACTATGCTCCCTGATTTTATAGGTAATTTTTTCATTTCTCAAGTCTGCCTGCGCCCTTATGCCATTGCGCCGGAGCTCCTCGGCGACTTTTTGTGCATAATCCGCCTGTCCCTCCGAGATATTGAGCACGACAGCGTGGTCAGGCGACAGCCATAAGGGAAGCGCGCCGGCGTAATTCTCGATAAGAATGCCGATAAAGCGCTCCATCGATCCCAGAATCGCTCGATGCAGCATAACGGGGACCTGGCGCGAATTGTCTTCGGCCACGAATTCCGCCCCCAGCCGTTCCGGCATCGAGAAATCGAGTTGCAATGTGCCGCACTGCCACACGCGCCCGATGCTGTCCTTGAGCGAAAACTCGATTTTCGGTCCATAGAAAGCGCCTTCTCCGGGTTGCAACTCCCAGGTCAGCTTCTTGTGTTCCAGCGCCGATTGCAGCGCAGCCTCCGCCCGGTCCCATTGCGCGTCGGCGCCCACGCGTTTTATTGGGCGTGTCGACAACTTCACCAGGATTTCGTCAAAGCCGAAATCGGAATAGACTTTTTGCAGCAAATCGATGAACTGAATTGCCTCTGTTTGAACTTGGGATTCGGTGCAAAAGATATGGGCATCATCTTGAGTGAATCCGCGCACCCGCATGATGCCATGCAACGCTCCGGAGGGCTCGTTTCGATGGCATGAACCGAATTCCGCCAACCGCAAGGGTAAATCCCTGTAACTTTTCAGTCCCTGCCTGAATACCTGGACATGTCCCGGGCAGTTCATCGGCTTTACTGCAAAGTCACGGTCTTCAGCGCGGGTGATGAACATGTTCTCCCGGAAATTTTCCCAATGCCCGGAGCGTTCCCACAAACTCTTGTCAAGAACCGAGGGCGTGCGAATCTCCAGATAACCGTTATCCCGGAATATCTCCCGCATATACTGTTCCACCTGCTGCCAGATCACCCATCCTTTGGGATGCCAGAACACCATGCCTGGGGCTTCTTCCTGGGTATGAAACAAGGCGAGCTGCTTGCCGAGCCGGCGGTGATCGCGCTTTTCCGCCTCTTCCAGCCGATGGAGATAGGCGTCCTGATCCTCCTTTCTGATCCAGGCAGTGCCGTAGATGCGCTGCAGCATTTCATTGTGCGAGTCCCCGCGCCAGTAGGCGCCCGCGAGCTTCATGAGCTTGAAAACCTTGAGCCTCGATGTACTCGGAACATGGGGCCCCCGGCACAGGTCTGTAAAATTTCCTTGAGCATAAAGCGACACATCCTCGTCTCCGGGAATGGACTCGATGATCTGGGCCTTATAGTGTTCTCCCTGATTCTTGAAAAAATTGATCGCTTCCGACCGATCCCATACCTGCCGCTCCACTTTTAGGTCGCGCTTGCTGATTTCGACCATCCGTTTTTCTATCGCGGCCAGGTCTTCAGGCGTAAAGGGACGTTTATAGGAGAAATCGTAATAAAAGCCGTCTTCAATAACGGGCCCGATGGTAACCTGGGCGTCCGGAAAGAGTTCCTTGACTGCATGCGCCAACAGATGGGCAGTGGAGTGACGGACAACTTCCAGCCCCTCGGCATCCTTGTCCGTAATGATTTTCAGGTCGCTGTCGCTCTCAATGGGAGCGGAAACGTCCACGAGCTTACCGTTGACTTTGCCTGCGAGTGCGGCGCGCCCAAGCCCGCTGCCGATTGAAGCCGCCACCTGGCCCACTGTCACCGGGTTTTCATAACGTCGCTCAGACCCATCCGGTAAGCGAATGACAGCCACGATTCTTCCTTTTTTAAAAAAGTTTCAAGAGATTTGTAATTGCCCGGAGATCAACCAAAAGCGGGACACCGATCAACAACTGTGCTGATAACATTTTCACACAGATTGGCCTCAGACCAAAATCGGACGACGGGTTTTCTTTCGATGTGCTCTTCACGTTGCATCTTCCGGGAAGACAAGCCGTGCCTCTCTTGGCGCCGTTCCCTTCACCAACGCAACCTTAGATAACCCTCGGATTCAGAGAAATTGAAGCGTATGACATTTTCGCCCCGGCCCAGCATCACCTGCCGCAGCAGCGGCTTGAAGGGGCCGGCTGCGGAAATCGATCGTTCAAAGCGGAGGCGCCCTGCGCGGGGAGAAAAAACATGAAGCTCGAACTGTCCTGGTCCTGCCTTACGAATTCTCGGCGCGAACGGCCGGGCAAGGGGCTCGCCTATAAAAACTCCCTCCCCCGGCCACGCCACGCTTTTCCAGTAAGCTTCAAGCGCACTTGCGCCAAGCGCGTAATGAAACATGGCAATTCCAGGGAAGGGAAACTTCTGAACGTGATTGCATGGTTCAACAACCGTCCCATAGCTCGCTGTAGCACCCGCTTCGAG
>DASSHJ010000069.1:0-15022 GCA_035692965.1 Nitrosospira sp.
ATTGTCTCCTGCTGGTCATGAACAATAGCGGAACTTCGTCCTATGGAAATAATGTCTTACACGTACGCAGGGCGCACTCGATAAGGGGGATGCAAAGATGCTGCCAGGAAGGCTCCGATCGTCTTTTTTTTCGCACGCCCAGGTAACGTGTCGAGGGAGAGATACTTCGTCTGATTCTGACCACTGTCGCGGTTATTGGAAGACAGTGGGAGGACATCATTCTGCAGCAAATGACCCGTTGCTTGTGCACGCGCTCCGCTAGCTTTCCAGCCGTATTTTCTCTATGATTGCGTACCCGCAGACCACCGCATTGCATACACGTGCAGCAACAGCAAGCAAGTTTCCCTTTTTCAAGATCATCAATAACAGTACCGGGCAGTTTATCCACGCGTGACAAAGCTCGTTCTGCTGCGCCATGGAGAAAGCATCTCAAACCGGGATGGACACTTTACCGGTTGGGACGACGTTGAATTGAGCGAAAAAGGTGAACGGGAGGCTGTGCGCGCCGGTACTTGGCTCAAGGAAGCAGGCTTCAAGTTCGACGCATGTTTTACGTCGGAGCTTAAGCGGGCTACCCGTACCCTGCATATCGTATTGGGCGAAATGGGCCTGGATTGCCTGCCTATTCGACGTAGCTGGCGTTTGAATGAACGGCATTATGGGGCCCTTGAAGGTATCGATCGTCTGAGCGCCATCAGGAAGTTCGGGATTTTTCCTGTTCTTGACTCTCAACTTCGCTTTAACGCGTCTCCCCCACCTCTGGATCCCTCCGATGTACGGTTTCCTGGCAACCAGTCGCGCTATTCCGGTATCGACAAAAGTGAATTGCCCCGATCCGAGAGCATGGGGCAAGCACTCTTGCGGGTATTGCCGTACTGGCGCGAAACAATTGTGCCGGAACTGCAGGGTGGAAAACAAGTTCTCGTCGTCGCTCACAAGCATATCCTGCGTGCCCTGATCATGCAGCTCGACAGCTTGTCCGCTGTACAACTTATAAAACTGTCCATAGCGAACGGACGGCCTCTGGTATACGAACTGGACAAAAAGTTGAACCCCATTCGCCACTATTATGCGGATCAAAAAGACGGCTTTAGATAAGCTTTACCGTCCCGTATATGCCAGTTAGCCGCAGGCAAGACTGCCCGCCGCTTAATTCCCGAATGCACCTACACAATTTGGCACCTTTGACACAATTCTCGATCGTCATACCCACGCTCAACGAAGCGGAAAATATTGATCCATTGCTGACTCGTCTGTTTTCGCCAGAGCTTGAGAAGAAGAGTTTTGAAGTTATCATCGTTGACGATGGCTCGACAGACGACACTCAGGATAAGGTAAGGGCCTGGGAAACCCGGAAGAACGTCCGCCTGGTCGCGCGCCATGGAAAACCGGATCTCACCGCTTCCGTACTTGAAGGTGTAGCGCTCGCGCGCGGCGAGGTGATTGTTGTCATGGACGCTGATCTCAGTCACCCGCCTGAACGGTTGCTGGCCCTGACTGCGCCTATCCTTGAAGGAACCCACGACGTTGCGATCGGAAGCCGCTATGTACCCGGAGGCAGCACGGAGGGTTGGCCGGTACATCGCCAATGGTTATCCCGGCTCGGAGGGTGGCTCGCCCGTCCCCTCTGCGATGTAAATGATGCGACTTCGGGATTTTTTGCATTCCGCAGGGATCTCGCCGCAACAATTGCTGAACGTGCGCGAGGCTACAAAATTCTGCTTGAGCTGCTGATGGCCAGCCAGGGAAAGCTTCGGGTGATCGAGGTTCCCATCTGTTTTACGGACCGTACCCGAGGCAAGTCAAAGTTGTCTTTTTCGCACCAGTGGACATACCTGCAGCGTTTGATGACGCTTGCCGGAGGAACGGTCTCAGTAGGCACGGCCAGCCGGTTCGCCGCGGTCGGACTGTTCGGCGTGGTCGTCGATGCGCTGGTATTTCAACTATTGATGAGTAATGGAACTCGGCTTGCGACAGCCCATATCGTCAGCTTCCTTGTTGCAG
Organism: Nitrosospira sp.; assembly: GCA_035692965.1. Classification (GTDB taxonomy): domain Bacteria; phylum Pseudomonadota; class Gammaproteobacteria; order Burkholderiales; family Nitrosomonadaceae; genus Nitrosospira. The sequence continues at coordinate 2,005 of DASSHJ010000069.1, forward strand.
CTTCCGTAAACTATACGCTCAATTCGAAGTGGTCGTTCCGTCCCCATCATCAAGGTCGCCTGCAGTGGCAGCAATTCAGCCGCTATCTGACGGTCGCCGTATTCGCGCTCCTTATGCGGGGAGGCGTATTGGCCCTGCTCGTCTATAACTGGCACGTTCCATCCTTTCTATCGATTTTTCCTGCCATTGCAGCGACGGCTGTTATCAACTACCTCGGGTCTGCTTTCTACGTTTTCCCTGCGGAGCAGGACAGGCCCTCTCCCGATGTCAGCTGGCGGGTTGCTTCGTTCGGAATCATTGTTTTTAGCCTCTTGCTGCGCCTGATCTATCTCGACATGGTAGAGCTTATTCCAGATGAGGCATATTACTGGAATTATGCGCAGCATATGGATTTGAGTTTCTACGACCACCCACCCATGGTCGCATGGCTGATCTGGCTCGGCACCTCGATCTTTGGAAACAGCGAGTTTGGCGTTCGATTCGGGGCGTTTTGTTGCGGTCTCGTTACGATGGGCTACATGTACGAGTTGGCGCGCAATCTCTACGATAAAACAACCGCTATTCGTACAGTGCTCCTGCTTGCCGTGCTGCCATTCTTTTTTGCCACAGGCTCTGTCATGACAGCGGATGCGCCACTCGTCGCCGCGTGGGCGGCGACGCTGTATTACATGGAGCGTGCCCTGCTTGCCGATCGCAGACTCGCGTGGCTGGGCATGGGAATCGCGTTCGGCCTTGGCATGCTGTCGAAGTACACGCTTGCGCTTCTTGGGCTTGCCGCCCTGGTTTTTGTGATCGCAGACCCGTCGTCCCGCCGCTGGCTGCGCCGTCCGCACCCCTACCTCGCGGCAATGCTCGCCTTTCTGCTGTTCTTGCCGGTGATCATCTGGAATATGAGGCACAACTGGGTTTCGCTTTCGTTCCAGTCGAGCCGGATCAAAGGCGTTGGCGACGATCAGTTTTCCGTGCACCTGCTGCTCCTTCATCTTATGGTACTGCTGACGCCAGTGGGACTTGTGGCCGCATTCGTTGCACTGGCGCCGAATCGCGACAGAAACAGGAGTTTGTCTGCGGACAGGCGCCAGCTGTTCATCTGGTCATTCGCCGGGGTGCCTTTGGCAGTATTTGTCATGCTTAGCATTTCCGACTCGCTGCGCTTCCACTGGACAGGACCGTTGTGGCTGGCGTTGCTGCCTACAATAGCGTGGATGATGGGGCAGACGAGTTCCGCCAGCGCAATTGTCCGGCGGCTGCAGGCGGTTTGGAAACCCACTATAGCTATTTGCCTCTTTCTCTATGCTTTTTCAATGCATTATCTCGTGCTTGGCATACCTGGGATTCCATACCAGGGGATTTACAAGGGCTTTCCCGAACATTACTTCTGGCGGGAAGCAACGAAGGGCGTTGAACAAATCGCGGAAGAGGTGCGACAGGAGACCGGCCAAGAGCCCATCGTCGTGGGCATGAGCAAATGGTCAGTGGCAAGTATCATGAGCTTCTACAACCGTGGAAAACCCATGGAGATCCGCTCTCGCAACATGTTCGGCGACAGTGGCGCAATGTACGATTTCTGGTATCCGTCGGAACCGCCCACGGCACGGCCCATTATCCTCGTTGGAATGTGGCCTCATAATCTCGAACGAACGCGGGAAGACCGTGACATCGGAACGATGCTTGTGGAGCCCGGTCCGGTAAAAGATAGGGCAATCTCACAGGATGGCAAACCGCTACGTAACGTATATTATCGCGTGGCCCATGGATATGTCGGGAATACGAAACTGGGAGAATCCCGCGTGGCCGACGTAAAGGGGAAACCGGATAACTGAATTGACGGCCAAACGCCACGTCCTGCCCACCATCAGCAGGAACAAGGACGTATACGGGTTATGTCGAGGTCAGACTGCTATGGTTTCAGAGCCCCGAGCTTCTTCTTTACCGGATATGGCAACAGCGGTAAAGGCAAGAAGGAAGGTGAGAATTTTGGTATACAGCGCGAAAGTGTCTGCCAGGCCCGAAATAAAAATGAAACATATCAGGGCGGCCCCAAGAACGGGCAGACCATGACGCTTAAACGTTTGAAACCAACTCCACAGAAGAAAAGTGAAAGACAGAACACCAAGCGCGCCTAGATGCATCCCCATCTCGATCCAGTCGTTATGGTAGTGAGAGGTTTCCATGTACTGCGGCAGATCCTTGTAAACCCCATCTTTGTATGTCTTCACCGTCTTTTCAAAATAGCTTTCGGGCGCCCCGGTGCCATGTCCAAACAGGGGCTTCTCGGCAATTCCACGCACACCAACGTCCCATAGCGCGAGCCGGTATCCCAGACTGGTATCATATTTTCCCAGCCGGGCAAGCTCAATGTCGGCGCTCAGCTGGGAGAGTCTCGATTGCAGGACGCCACTGTATGAAAACGCTATGATTATGGCGGCCAGTAATCCTGTAACGGCCAACAGCACTTTTTTCTCCGTTTTATAGCGAGCAACAACGAGTAATGCTGAACCGAGAAGAGTGGCCAGAAGCGCGCCCCGCCCATATTCGTTGAACTGTAGGTATAGCAACAGCAATGCCAGCAGCCAACACCCCGCTTTTATTTTTTTGCCTGTTTCCTCGCCGGCCGCGTAGATTGATAGGATGACACCGATTCCAAGCATTGACGAAAAAGTCAGATAGCTCATTCCGAGTAGAGGGACTCCTTGCTCCCCAAGCAGGCGATGGTAAACCCCGATCAGCAGTACCATGGCATAGCCGGTGACGAGACCGGTTATGGCCCAGAATAAGCGCTCTTTATTCAAAAGGGACAGAAAGGGGATGAAGACCAGAAATGCAAAATACCTCTTCCACTTCAAACGCCCCGATTCCGGATATTCCCCCCACAGGAGCCCGAGCATCAACAGTGCGCACAGAATGAGTATCGCCAGTACGAGAGGTTCTTTGATAGCCCGATCCAGCCGCCGAGGGCCATTATCGAGAATCCATGCAACGGCTAGCAGGATACCCGCTCCTAGACTCAGCCATTTAGCCCATAACGCTATGCCGAAAAAAAACAGCGCAAACTTGACAAGAGCGTTTTGCCACGCGCGCGCACTTCGTATCAGTTCGGATGCGCTTGCCGGCTCATCATCATGTGCGACCGGCTGTCTCGCGATCTCGTGAGTCATATCGTGCTGAAGCCGCAAGTATCTTTATGCGTTAAAAGTGCGATGAGCTGTGAGCGGCTTAAAAAGAGGGGAGCCTTCAAAAAAAAAGGAGGATGCACGCATTACGGTGTAGAGCCCACGGCCCGATTGCCCGGAAACCGGGAAAGTCCCAATTATTTCGTCTCTTTCCGGCTGCATTTGCAATATTGTTGCTTACCTCGTAGTATTTATGGCCGCGTTTGCATCCCTGGACAATACCCGCCTGCACATCCGCCTGATTCCAGTCCTCTCGAAGCAGTTAACCTTGATTATCCTGAAGCGTTGCCCGCAGCAGCATTATCAGCGCGAGTGTGTGCAAGAACATTAAATAATGAAAGCCCTTTTTTTTCTTCGTCATTATAACGACATCGACCATATCACGCCGGTGATCTCAAAGTGGGTGGAAGCTGGCCACAGCTGTGATGTCATCCTGGTTGGCAACCCGAAGTTTCGCAGCGATTACCGTATCAGGTTTGTCAGCAGTCTCAGGAATGTAACGGTCGACGTCATTCGCGATGTGTTGCCTTCGACCGAATTCCTTCGATGGCGACTGCAGATGCTTCTCCTCAGCAACAGTCTGCGCCGCTCGTTCATTGGACCGCTCGTAAGCGCCCTGGCTCGCTTTTACGACGCTAAACGGCGCGAGCCGGCTTGGCGAGATTCCGCGCAGCGCTTGCTTGAACGCAGCTTCAAGGACGTTGAGGACGGCGTGGTGGTATTCGACTGGATTACCAAAGATTCACCGGTTTCTGTCGAGTGGGTAGAGCATGTGGTAGCAACCGCGCGGAGCAGAGGCATCGGAGCGGTGTCACTGCCCCACGGTGACAGTCCTCACGCAAACCGGATGATACGGGAGGGTGAATGGACGCTTAAGCCTGATACCTTATTTTCGGCAGCAAAGATATTCGATAAGCTCGTGATCCCCAACGAACTATGTGCCGGTCGCTTTCGCCCCTTTCTTGAAAACAGTGCTATCGAAGTTCTCGGTTCCCCGCGCTACTGTGATGAGTGGCTCGCCAGGCTGGCAACGTTGTCACCGCCCGCCGTATTACCATCCAGGCCGGGTATTCGGCTCAAGATCGTGCTTTTCCTGCGAAAAAGCAACTTTACAACGTTCTGGGAAGAAGTCGGTGAAGTGATTGGCATGATTTCAACTTTTCCTGACGTCGAATTGATCATCAAGCCCCATACCCGTGGTGGCTGGAGACAACCGCTTACCCGGAATTCTTCCCTTCGTCACATGAGAAACGTTAGTGTCGCAGCGGACAATGTTCATTCGATCCCCCTGATGAACTGGGCGGATGTAATTATCGACCTTGCCACTTCTGTGGTATTCGAAGCAGTCAAGGCAAAGAAACCGGTGCTGGCGGCAGATTATCTGCACTGCGGACGCTCCGCCCTCGCTTACTACATTCCGGAGACCGAACTGAAATGCCGGGATGACGTGTACCGCAAGATCGATGAGTTTCTTACGATTGGCTGTGAATCGTTTTACGTGGAGGAACACCGGCAGCGTTTCATCGAGGAGATGCTTCATGTCGGCGGAGCGGACGTTTTGCCACGTTATGTTGCACTGCTCGAGTCCCAGGCCCGCGATAAACGTGGAACTGGCGAAGTTCTCATGCTTGATGGGCGAGGCAGCATCGCCGAGCAGACATCCACTTGATTGGGAATAGTGACTTCAGGACAGCAGAGGGTATTACAGTCGGCGCGTTCACCGGAAATCCATTTCGGCGGACCTGCTGAGCTCCCTGGCCACCTACGCAACGTGCTGGCAGAACGTATTGCGGCCGTACCCGGCGGTGGCTCAATCGACTGGGTTACTTATTACTTTCGGGACCTGCAACTTGCCCAAGCGCTCATTAAGGCTAAAAACAGGGGTGTCAGGGTGACGGTAATTCTCGAAGGCAGGCCGCGCATTCCTCACGCAAATGATTCGGTGATTGCCATGCTTTCGGGAGCGGACGGACTCGGAGAAGGGTTTCGGCTGGTAGCGCTCCCGGGAATACCATCGCCGTCCACGAAATCCTGGAAGCCGCAGTTGCATGAAAAGCTCTATTGTTTTTCCCATCCCCGACCCATCGCCTTCATCGGCTCATTCAATCCTTCAGGAAACATGCCCGACGAAGACCCCGAGATCATACGGGAGATAGGGGATCAGGATCGAGGCTACAATGTCCTGGTCGGTTTCATTGAGCCTGACCTGGTTGAAAAACTCGTGGATCACGCGAGGCAAATTCATCAGGTATCACCGAGCATCTTTTACCGGTTTTCGCCCGATGCAAACCGAGCGATCCATGGCAGCGACACGGCGATTCACTTCTGGCCGAGAGCGAACCCTCATCCTGTCATCCGATTCCTGCATCAGGTATCGAGCAAGGCTCGTGTGCGTGTTGTTGCTTCACATATCAGAACGGCGAGCGCCGTGGAAACCATGATAACGCTGGCCAGACGCGGAGTCGCCCTCGAAATATTTGCCGAGGCAACCTGCAGACGGGTGACGCCAAGGGTCGAACGACTCCTGTCCTCAGCCGGAATCCGGTTCAGGCGGATCAGGATCAGTGGCGAACTGCCTATGCACCTCAAGTTCGTGCTAATTGAGGACGGTAATCAGGTGAACTCAATTTTTGGTAGTTTCAACTGGACCAAGCCTTCGTTCTGGCTAAATCATGAGATTGCCGCTATTTCCAGTAATCGCGAGATCTTTGAGGCGTTTGCAGAGCGCTGGGACATGCTGGAAAGCGAAAAATCGGATAAGACGTAAAGCGCGTCGCTAAAGCTTCCCAATCGGATATAACTGCAGTATGACGTTCCACAGCAAGTAGGCTGATTCTTCTGCTTTAGCATCAGACGCAGCTTCGACCATTATGGCTCGTCATCTGATCTTCTTCACAGTGCCGTCCACCCGCCATCAACAACCAGGTTTGCACCTGTCATATAGCTTGAGGCATCCGAAGCAAGAAAAATAATCGCGCCCCGGTATTCGTTTTTTTCCGACATCCTGCCTAGGATGGTTCGGGCCGAATAATTGGCGGCGAACTCCTTGTCATGCTGGTTCCAGATGCCGCTTGGGGTGAGCATGTTTACCCGAATGGATGTATTCATGTAGTAAGCGGCGAGAAACTTTGTCAGTCCCAACAGGCCTGACTTGCATACGGAGTAGACCGCCGGCTTGTACGTCTGCTGCTCCTGCCCAGCTTTCCTGTAAATACGTTGATCAGGCCCTACGAGCCCGTAGTTGGATCCCAAAAAAATAATCGAACCCTTTCCCGATTTTTCCATCACCTTGCAGGTCGCTTGAGCAAGCAGGAAGGCTCCCGTGAGATTGACTTCAAGCGAAGTCTGCCAGAGCTCAACTGGAAATTCGGTAAATCTTGAAAAGCGCGAGGTATCCGATCCTGGTTCGAATTTGGGATCGATAGCCGCGCTGTGAATTACGGCGTCAATCCGGTTAAACCGTGTTTCGCAAGCTTCGGCAATCGATCGGCAGGATTCGGGGGAAACGACATCCAGGACGTGTGCAAGCACTTCTCCATCGGGGTAGGCGGAGACTATTTCACCTTTCAAGGATTCGAGCTTGTCACTGTCTAAATCCCCCAGCACCAGGTGAGCCCCCGCGGACGCGGCAGCCAGGGCGAACTCCCTGCCCAGAAGACCCGAGGCTCCACTGATGAGCACGACCCGTCCGGCCAGATCGAATGGCGTTCCTTTGTAAGCCTGACTCATAACGCAACTCTCTTTATATCGCGACCCTCTTCTAGTGCAATCTTTTCGCCCGTCTGAAGGGATTTTTTGACTGCCAAAGCCGTCTTCAGCACATCGATACCGTCCCGCAACGTAACGCGGGGAGAACCTCCATGGGAGATAACTTCAAGAAATTCTTTCATCATCGAGAGAAACAACTCATTCCGGTCCCAGGTTTGGGGCAGTTCGATTTCATCGGCGATTTTCCCCTCTTTTTTCAGAGTGGTGCGTCGGTCGGGATAATCCCAATCGATGATTGCTTTTTCCGCGACGACATTCATATGGCGAACAGGCGGCTTGCGCCAATAATCCATGCGAAGCTGAACACAAATGCCCAACTCGGTCTCGAAAGTGATTAGAGCGGTATCCTCCACTGTGATTTCAAGGGGTGTGCGATGGCCCCCGATCGCATAGACTTCCTTGGGTTTCCCGAAAAGCCAGTGAAGATAATCCAGTTCATGAATGAAGGTTAAAACAACACCTCCGCCTTGATCCTCCCGGGCTGCGTAGCTTTGCCGGTAATCTTCCCAGGGATGCCAGTCAGGTAAATACTCCCCGAGATCCACCTGCACCGAATAGATTTGACCAAGTTTATCCTGGCGAACCCACTCTTCAATTTTGCGCAAGCCGGGGTGCATTCTAAGCTGGCATCCGACCAGCACCTTGGAATCGTTGGTCGAAAGGTAGGGGGCCAGTTCGAACAGAGGGCCATTCTCGTCGGCCAGCGGTTTTTCTACATAAACATGTGAACCCGCTTCAAGCGCGCGAACCAGTGTCTCAAGGTGAAGCGATGTCGGGTTGGCGACCACGACGAGATCATATCCTTGGCTGAGAGCGAGATCGAGATCGTGAAAGACAGTAATGTCCTTCGGGACGATTGCATGGAAAGGAACCAGATTGCGACTGCGCACCACTGCAAGTTCCTGCACGCCGAGGGCGTGCAGATTGTTGAGGTGCCTGACGCCGATTGACCCCAAACCGACTACCAGCGCCTTCAAGTAGCGCTCCCCCGTTTTTCCATCAAAAACTCGGCAAGCTGAAATGAGAACTCATCATCGATATCGATCGAGTCCTTGCTGTCGATCTTGAGCGGCAGGATGCGTATTCCGGTGAGCGAATTCTGCTGCAAGATGGTCTGAGTGCGAATCAGGTCGAGATACCCCACTTGCCAATATACTTTAGGCAAGCTTTGCCTGGGCTCGTTAAAGGGCTCGGCAACGCCGGAAATGCTTAGCAAGGGATGCATCAAACCATCTGCGACGGTCCACATCTTGTACGGATTCTGCCCGGGTTCTACGACGCCTCGAACCGAATCTGCCTCCGGGTGTCTCTTGAGCAACTCAACCGCTTCTTCTATCTTTGAAACGCTACGGGAGGGAGACGTAGGGCGAAACTGGAAAATGGCGTCAGGGAGCGGAATATCGTTTTGCGCCAACCAACCGAGAAAATGCTGAAATACAGGTAAATCGCGCGTATCATCCTGCGCCAGTTCAGGCGGTCGCTGGAACGGAGCTTCCGCACCTGCGTTTCTAGCGACCTCGGCAATTTGCTGCGAATCAGTGCTGACGAAGGTTCGCTGAATGGAAGGACATTTGAGTGAGATTTCTATTGAATGAACGATGAGCGGCTTGCCTTGCAAAGGTCGTATATTCTTGTGGGGTACGCCTTTTGACCCTCCTCGTGCGGGAATCAGGGAATAAATCAACATCTATGATAAGCTGCCACACTTCCATTCAGCGAGCCCGAGCGGCCCTGCGGCCCGCAATGATGCGCTTGGGATACCGCATTGTCAAGCAACCGTCCTTCGATGATGTTCCCTTGTCCTACGCTGCCAGCCGCGCTAACATCCATCGCTTGCCTTCCAGAGAATGCACGGCCGGTCCACCGGCAAGTCCCATATCCTTGTTATTGCCTGAGAATGATTGCCTGTACTGCATACAATGCGATAATAACGGGTTTGAAATCGGTTACTGGAAGATGGAATTGAAAGGCTGGAATTGAAAGGCTGGAAATAGACAAGATTCCTGAATTAGTATATGGCAAGCCCCGCTTCAACCCTTATTATTCCCGTTGAAAACCAGGTTCGGGAACTCGACGCCAAGCTCCTGCTCTCCTGCATCGCAGCGGAGCGCGGCTTTCCGGTTATTATCGGGTCCCGCGCATTTATTCATTTCGAGGTCGCATCGATCCCGCGGGGTGTCTACCTGGCTAAAAGCATGCGTAGCCTGAGCAGCTCCATGTTCAAAATTCTCCGCATGTTGGGGCATGAGATCGTGGCTTGGGAGGAAGAGGCCCTGGTTCACCCTCCCGCGGATACCTACTTTACGCTTCGGCTCTCCCCGTCTACGATAACAAAGGTTTCCCACGTGTTCGCGTGGGGACAGGAAAACGTGGATTTGCTCGAGCAGTATCCGCACCTTCCCGCGAATATGCCCATTCATGTTACGGGAAACCCGAGAGGCGACATATTGCGTCCGGAGATGCGCGCCTATTTCGATGTCGAGGTAAAGAGATTACGGGACCTGTATGGGGATTTCATCCTCATCAACACGAACTTCACTGATGTAAATCCTTTCATTCCCAGCATCGGCCTGTTCTTGCCCGCCGAGGACGGAGGCAAGGGCACGCGCCGCGGACAAGCCGGGATTGGAATGAGCGACGAGTTCGCCGAGGGATTATGGGATCATAAACAGGCCATACTGGAAGACTTCAAAAAGCTCATTCCCGCCTTGGCGCGCGCTTTTCCCCGAACGACAATCGTTGTACGCCCGCATCCAAGCGAGAGTTTCAAGGTCTACAATGACATCGCCGCAAAATATGATCACGTGAAAGTCATTAGCGAGGGAAATGTCATCCCCTGGCTTCTGGCTTCCAAGACGATGGTTCACAATGGCTGCACCACTGGGCTCGAGGCATATGCGCTCGGTGTCCCAGCGATATCCTATCTTTCCACCTTCAACGAATATTACGATTATGACTTTCAGGGGCTGCCGACCAAGCTGAGCTATCAGTCCTTCAGCTTCGATGAGCTGGAGACGACTTTGTCCGGGATTCTGAAAGGTGAACTGGGAGTTGCGGAAAGCGAGGAACGCAAGGCGCTGATCGATTATTATTTGTCGGCCCAGGATGGACCCCTGGCTTGCGAGCGGATCGTCGATGTCCTGGAAAAAAGCGGCTACGCCACCGGGCAACCACCTCCCAGTCCCCCGGCCACCTATGCTCAAGGGTGGATGTTCACCAAGGTCAAGGCAACCCTGACAAACCTTAACATGCGACGCCCTGGCCCGAACAGGCTTTCTTATCACGACCACCGTTTTCCCGAGGTTTCGGTAGCCGACATAGAACAAAAAATTGCCCGCTTTGGTCGCTTGCTGAATCGTTTCGACGACATAAAGGTCAAACAACACTCCCGGCACCTGTTCAGGATTAACGCTTGACAAGCTGAGCAAGTCATCCCCCGTTTTTTCAAAAGAGTTCCCGATTCAGTATGCTATAGTGGCGGCCTGCAAAAACACAGGCACGAATTTAGTCAATTTTCCCTTTCCAGAGGACTGCTCGCACGTTTTATGAAAACACCAAAAGTCATCGCTGAAATAGGTTGTAATCATAAGGGAGACATCGAAATTGCCCATGAAATGATAGGAATCGCTGCTACATTTGCGAAATGCGATTTCGTCAAGTTTCAAAAACGCTCAAACAGGGAGCTTCTGACTCCTGAAGAATACGATGCACGCCATCCCAATCCTCAGAACAGTTATGGGGACAGCTATGGCGCGCACCGCGAGTTCCTTGAATTCGATGTAGAACAGCATCGCCAGTTGCAGCAGTGGTGCAGCGAGTTCGGTATCGGGTATTCGACATCCGTATGGGACCTGACCTCGGCAAAAGAAATCGCCAGCCTTAACCCCGAATTCATCAAGATACCCTCGGCCTGCAACCTCAACTTTCCCATGCTGCGTTACCTTGCTATGGAATACGGTGGGGATATACATATATCGGTAGGGATGACGACGCCTGCGGAGCAGGAGCAGATCGTGCAGCTGATGGAGGAATGCAATGCGGCTCGGCGGGTGGTGCTATACGCCTGCACTTCCGGTTATCCGGTTCCTTTCGAACAGGTCTGCCTGCTCGAAATCCAGGCGCTCAATGAGAAGTTCGGGTCCCGCGTCAAGGAGGTCGGATTTTCGGGCCACCACCTCGGCATTGCGATTGACATTGCCACGGTCGTGCTAGGCGCCTCCTGGATTGAACGGCACTTTACGCTGGACCGCACATGGAAGGGGACCGACCACGCAGCCTCGTTGGAGCCGGATGGGTTGCGCCGCCTCGTTCGCGACGTTCGAAACGTCTGCAAGACCTTGAAACTCAAGGAAAACGACATGACGGAAATCGAACTAACGCAGCGTGATAAGCTTAAACGCGTGCAAGGCGTTCATTTCAGCTGATGCGCTGGGTAGCCGTCATTTCGTCTGGCGAAGGGGGCGGTGAAAAAAACATTGCACGCAGGATGGCAGGGCGCCCCCTGTTTGCCTGGGCGCTCGAACAAGCCATTGCATCGGATTGTTTCGATGATATTTATATCGCTACTGGATCTCCGGAAATTTGCGAGCAACTATTGGGTGAGTTGCCCTGGGCGCAGGGATCCATCAAGATCCTGGATGACTCGGCGCTCGCTTTTGCGGTCGGGAGGAGCAGCGACAATATGCTCCTTCCACTTCGGGAAGACTCTCCATTTGATGTCCTATGCATGATCGGGGCGCGGTGCCCACTGACGCATGCAGACGATTTCCGCACAGCCAAGGATAAGTTTCTTGCGGGAAACTTCGATTCACTGGTCACCACTGTGCGCCTAAAGCGCCCGCTGTGGCTACCTCGAGGTGCACCGATAACGGCCGCTCCGGCAGGAGTTTCTGGTTCGGACGGCGCAGGGGAATACCTGATGGAGAATGGGGCTTTTTCTATCATGCGGGCAACGGCTCTTGGAAAGGACGAGTTGCGCCTGAATGATCGTATTGGCATTCATGAAATGCCGCTGGAAACCGCAATTGAAATAACGGATGAAGCAGGCTGGTTTGCAGTGGAGCAGCTTCTGTCCATCCGAAAACTTGTGTCAACAAAAGCCCGTGCCCAGCAGATCGGCGTCCTGGTGCTGGATGTGGACGGTACGCTTACCGATGCGGGGATGTATTACGGGCCAGGCGGTGAGGCTTTAAAGAAATTCAATACCCGCGATGCCCACGGACTGCAACTACTGCGGGAGAATGGAATTACCGTTTGCGTCATCACCACCGAAGAAAGCCCATCCGTCCAAGCAAGGATGAGAAAGCTTCAGATTGAAGAGTATTACCCGGGCGTCGGAAATAAATTTCCGCTTCTTCTGGACCTTGCCAAACGGTGGGGTGTTTCGCTCCAGAACATTGGCTATGTCGGTGACGATCTCAGCGACCTCGAGTGCCTGAGGAAAGTCGGTTGTGCTTTCTGTCCGGCGGACGCTGTTCCGCAAGTAAAACAGCAGGTGCATCACATCTGCGAACAACGGGGGGGGCATGGAGCGGTACGGGAAGTGTGCGATCTGATTCTTGAAGCTAAAGAGAGCGCTACCGGCAATATCTCCGCACCGACGCTTGCGTCGACGTCTGCTTAGTCGGGATTAAGCATCACTTTGCGGGCGGCTGATAGAAATTTAACCGCCCCAGGTTTTGAGGAGGCTCCAACATCTGAGAGCATGGGGCCATGAAAAATCAAACAGGTTTTCCCTCGAAGTGCGTGAGCGCCGTACGCATGGGTGCGCATAGTGTTCGAACATCGCACTATGGCTATCCCAATCCTCTTGATTGGAAAGAACTTTCTCCTAAGGGAAACGCTTAGAAAAGAATGAGGGTTTCCCCAATATACCCATGGTATTGACTGAGGTAGGATGAAGTCACTTTCACTCTATTTGAGTTGTCGCCATGAAAACAAATTTTGGAAATATCTTGGCAGCATTGTCCATGATTGGTGTCCTGGCGTCAGTAAGCTTTCCGGTTGTGGCTGCCCAGCCCATCGATACCCCGGAAATTCGTGCTGCGGCTCAGAGTGCTGCCACCCGCGATGAGCAT
>DASSHJ010000070.1:0-9466 GCA_035692965.1 Nitrosospira sp.
TGATTTCACGCATCGGCACTCTTACATCCGGGTGTGAACCCTGGATATAAACCTTGCGGGATTTGGGCAAAGGCTTCGTTGCCGCTTTATCCACTTGCGCCGCCTTGCTTGTGAACGATGAAAACTGCGCTTCGTTCGGAACGGTTGCATTCATATATGCTCCTGAAGATTATTCAGAGGTTCCTCAAGGAAAGGTTTTTCTCAAGGAAAGGTTCCTCAAGGGACTGTCTCACCGGTTCTCCGAGCATTTCCGGGAACGGACCCCCTAGCTGCTGCTGTGAAGCTAATGGAAATGTGAAATAATTGCAAGTCTGTCACGGCATTATCTGGAAGGTGGAAATGGATCTCGAACAAAGCCGATTTAACATGGTGGAGCAGCAAATTCGTCCATGGGACGTGCTCGATCAGGAAGTCCTTAATCTATTGTTTGAAGTGCGGCGCGAGGAGTTTGTCCCCGCTGCCTATCGGTCTCTCGCATTCGTGGATATGGAAATTCCCCTCGGACATGGTGCCGTCATGCTGGCGCCCAAGCTCGAGGCACGCATGTTGCAGGAACTGCAGATAAAGAACACCGACAAGATCCTGGAGATCGGCAGTGGCAGCGGGTATTTCACGGCTCTGCTCGCCAGTAAGGGCGGGTATGTCCACAGCTTGGAAATTGTGCCGGAATTGAAAGCGATGGCGGAGAGAAACCTCAAGAGACATGGAATCGGTAATGTGTCGCTGGAAGTGGGTGATGGAGCGCGCGGATGGCCGGAGCATGCGCCTTACGATGCCATTGTTTTAACCGGTTCAACGCCCGTTTTACCCGAAGCATTCCAAAAAAGCCTTCGACCCGGAGGCCGTCTGCTCGCGGTGGTTGGCGATGCGCCGGCAATGGAGGCCATGCTGGTCAATTGCATCGCTCAAGACGAAAAAGGAGGTTTGTATAACAGGGTCAGCCTGTTCGAGACCGTCGTTTCCCCTCTCAAAAACGCGGAGCAGCCGGAGCGATTCGTTTTTTGAAACTTCGGGCCAGTTCGATTGATAGGAACCGGACGAATCGCGTCTCCATGCTCGTGAAACACCCCGAGACGCTTGTGCGCTGGACCGGTCATTCAGCAGAAAACCCTTAAAGTGAAGCTCGCGCGATATATTGGCCCATTGTTTATCGCCGGTGTCCTGCTGCATGGCCCATCATATGGCCGCGACCTCATGGCGGTGTATCGCGAGGCCCTGGAGCAGGATGCGCAATACAGATCTGCCCATGCCGCATATCAGGCGGCCCAGGAGAAGTTGCCCCAGGGGCGGGCGGGGTTGCTTCCCACGCTCACATTTTCCGGTATCAGGCGAAGGCAGTTGATCGACAGGATGGGCGCCCCCGAGCGCACTATCGATAACCAGAGCCTGACGATTACTGCCACCCAGCCGATCTACCGCAAGGAAAATTTTGTCGTTTACGAGCAGGCAAAAATCCAGCTTGCGCAGGCAGATTCGCAATTCATCCTTGCATCGCAGGACCTCATACTCAGGGTGGCGCAGGCTTACTTCGACATTCTGACTTCCCACGTGAACGTTGAGGTTGCGGAAGCGCAAAAAAAGGCGATAGGGGAGCAACTGGAGCAGGCAAAGCGGAACTTTCAGGTCGGTACCTCCACTATTGTGGACACTTACGAGGCGCAAGCGCGCTACGATCTGACCCTCTCTCAGGAAATAGCCGCCCGGAACGACCTGGAAATCCGGAAGCGCACGCTGCAGCAGATCATAGGCAGGATGCCTGATGAGCTCATACGGCCGAACGAGCTTACCTTCGATTTGCTCACCCTCAAGCATCCGAGGATGGAGGATTGGATTACCCTGGCCGAGCAGAATAACCTTACGCTCAAGATCCAGCAGGCCATCTATAACATTGCGCAGCAGGATGTGGAACGGGCCAAGGCTGGGCATTATCCAACGCTCGATCTGGTTGCGGTATACAGCGACCAGAAGGGAGTTGGCGGTACCATTACCGGTCAGGGGATCAACCTGACTTCGCAAGAAATCGGGCTTCAGCTCAACGTGCCGATATTTCAGGGGTTCGCGGTACAGTCACGGGTGCGCGAAGCGCTCGCCAACCAGGAGCGGGCGCACCAGGATCTGAACAACACGCGCCGCAACAGCGTGTTGCTGGTAAGCCAACAGTATCTGAACGTAACCAACGGCATGGCGCAGGTAAAAGCATTGCAGCAGGCAGTAGCATCCAGCAAGAGTCAACTGGAGTCGACGAGGCTTGGCCGGGATGTCGGTGTCAGAACGGAGGTCGACGTATTGAATGCGCAACAACTGTTTTATTCTGCCCGGCGCGATCTCGCCCAAGCACGCTATAACCTTCTCATGTCAAGGTTGAGGCTTGAGGCTGAGGCGGGGGAACTGGATGAAGACGATCTGAGGCAGATTAATGAAGTGTTGGTGCAGTAGTTTTAGAAGTAATCGCACAACTGACGCGAGGGAAACGGGGTTGTTCAACCCGGGCTTTATCAGGCCGAGTAACGGTTGCAACCATGATTCGCTGGCTTAAACCCCAAATTTAGGTCCCGGATTTAAACCCCGAATTTAAACCCCGAATTTAAACCCCTTGTATCTCCAGGTTTTCGCCGTTTAAGATCATGAACCAACCATCCGAATCCCATAGCTACTGGGCGCAACGGCCCATTCTCTCCATAGCGGATCGGGTGGCGGCGATCGGGGACACGCGCCCCACAGACATGGATAACGCTGTACTGGACGCAAAAACATTCGATGCGATCGAAGCGGATGAGATGTTCGAGTCACTCGATCACACCGGCACCCATATAGGCAAATGCGTACTCTACCGGTCACTGGCACGCCCGGGTACCAATCCTGGGGTCATACGGGAAAAACAGGAAGCGGTACGCGAGCTGGCAGCAAACCCTGGACTCCGGGATTCGCTGCAGCGCCTTATCGATGAGGCGGGACGTGGGGAGCAGGCGCTTTATGACTTGCTCTATGGAACATTCACGGGAGGCCTGGCGGTTGATAATTCCAGGATGGGAAAAGACGGAATGGAATTCAGCGGCTATGGATACGATCAATTCATCGACGGCACTGGCTTTGTGGTTGATGTCGTTGAAACCGTAAAGACATTACCGCCGCCGCAAAGCAAGTATCTAAAGACCTTGTTTGATGCCATTCGCGGTTTTGAGCGTTCGCGCGTTTACTCGCTGATAAGCGGACCAGTTTATCTCTCGGAGGGTAAATTCAAGACACGCGAAGAAAAATCGGGTTATATGCCTCTCCCGCGCTTCAGACCGTCGGTTATCAAGCCTATCCCCATGCTTTTTGCCCTGGGCGCGATTAGCGTAGCCTTATATGTATTTCAGACCCTGCTGGCAAGCTTTGGAATCGCTTACCTGGGCTACGGAATACTCGTGCTGATCGTCCCGCTTCTACCCGTCCTGCTGATCGCGATTGGCGCCTCCGATCGCGATTCAGTTATCTACCCGCTGCGCAAGCTGTTCAAGCACAGTCCCGAACTGGCGCAATGGCTTGATACCCTGGGGATGATCGATGAGCTGAACTGTTTTCATCGATATTCAGTGGCTTTCGGGGGAGATATGACCTTGCCGGATATACTGGAGAGCGAACGGCACTCCCTGCGCGCATCGGAGGCCCGCAATCCCATACTGGGACGTTCAAATCCAACCTACGTGCCCAACGACATCCTGCTTGGAGATCCCGAGCGGTTGCTCGTGATTACCGGACCGAACAGCGGCGGCAAGACCGCTTATTGCAAAACTGTCGTTCAGATTCAATTGCTGGGTCAGATCGGCTGCTATGTGCCTGCGGACGCGGCGCAACTGGTTCTGGCGGAGCACATTTTCTACCAGGTTCCCGACCCGGGGCATCTGGATGAGGGAATGGGGCGGTTCGGGCATGAGCTCAAACGCACGCGCGAAATTTTCTTCAATTCCACTGCCCGTAGTCTCGTCGTGCTTGACGAACTTTCGGAAGGGACTACATTTGAAGAAAAGATGGAGCTTTCCGAATACGTCCTCATGGGGTTCCACGAGCTTGGAGCCAGCACGTTACTTGTGACCCATAACCACGAATTATGCGGGCGCCTTCAGGAAAAAGGGATTGGCCGTTACCTCCAGGGCGAATTTTTAGCTCAAGGGCCCACCTATAGGCTTATCCCGGGTGTTTCGCGGGTAAGCCACGCAGACCGGGTAGCGGCGGCATTGGGCTTCAGCAAGGAAGACGTTGAAAAGCACCTTGCGGAGCGTAGGTCCTGATACAGCGGAAGCAATTTTTACCGGTCCGCGAATTCGAGTTGATTGGCACGACTGCCCATCGTATCCCGCAAGGCGGCGTCGGGAACTGCGAGCAACAGCGATTCGTATGACTAATTCTAAAGCCTTCTGTAGTAACCTGTGGAGGGTTACTACTCTAACGTGATGAAATCATTAGTGACAGGGGGAAACGGTTTTGTAGGTTCCGCGGTGGCGCGCCGCTTGCTCGATGCCGGATACGAAGTGCGCTGTCTTGTCAGGCCCGGAAGTGACCGGAGAAACCTCCACAGCCTGCCCATAGAAATCGTGGAAGGCGATCTTCGTTCTGTTCCCTCATTAAAACGGGCGGTCGCCGGGTGCGATAACCTGTTCCATGTTGCCGCGGATTACAGGTTATGGGTGCCCAATCCGGGAACGATGTATGACATCAATGTAAAGGGGACAGAAGCACTGATACTGGCGGCGGCCGAAGCGGGAATGAAACGAATGATCTACACCAGCAGTGTGGCCACCCTGGGACCAAGTCGGGACGGAGTTCCGGCTAATGAAAACACGCCTTCGACGCTGGAATCCATGACAGGGCACTATAAACGCTCGAAGTTCATGGCGGAGCAAGTCGTGCAGCATATCACCCGGGAGCACAAATTATCGATTGTCATCGTAAATCCCTCTACACCGGTGGGGCCGCGTGATGTCAGACCGACGCCGACGGGACGCATCGTGGTGGAGACACTCCTCGGCCGCATGCCTGCCTACGTGAATACCGGCTTGAATGTCGCGCATACGGATGACATAGCCCATGGTCATTTTCTCGCATACAAGCATGGAAAGCCTGGCGAGCGATACATACTCGGGGGCGAAAACATGACTCTGCTGCAGATACTACGGACGATCGACGAGATTCAAGGCAGGCGGCGCACGCGGTTTAACCTCCCCGCCAACCTTGTGTTACCGGCCGCCTGGCTAATGGAAAAAATTGCGGCGGTCACCCATGTTGAGCCAGCGGCGACAGTTGACGGCGTTCGGATGGCGAAGAAGATGATGTTTTATTCGAGCGACAAGGCTGTGCGGGAGCTTGGCTACCGATTTCGTCCCGCAGCAGAAGCGCTTCGGGACGCAACGAACTGGTTTCGGGAAAACGGTTACTGCGGCTAGGTTTTTGGCAAGACTTCGCAGGGAGATGGATCATTCTACTGGACGCCCTTGCGGCTCCTGTCCACCTGAACGGCAGTAACCAGGCTGCCTCGATTACCCCATGCATTACGAATGTACGATAGGACCAGGGCGATCTCCTTGTCATACAAGATCTGTGAGAACGGCGGCATCCCGTAAGGGCGTGGCTCACTTTCCGTAACCGGCCCATAACCTCCATAAAGAATGCTTCGGATCGCATTAACGGGCGATGCCATCGTCACGCCGCGGTTGCCCGCAAGAGCGGGGTACGCACCTGGAGCGCCTTCGCCGAAGCGACCATGGCAGTCCTGGCAATAGGTTTCGTATATCTTGCCACCTTCCCGCAACTGTTCGTCCACTTCCTGGGTAAGTTCCGGAGCCACCCCTCTCGAATGCGGCGCCGTTCTTGGCAGCGATTGCAGGTAGACAGCCATGGCGCGCGCATCGTCATGCGTCAGATACTGAAGGCTTTGGCTGGTCACATCTGCCATGGGTCCTGCCACAGCTGCCCTTGAGGACAGCCCTGTCCTGAGCAGATTCAAGATCTCAGGAACCTGCCAGTCGGAAGTGCTGGCCTCCTGGAGCGAAGTCAAGGACGGCGCGTACCAGTTGGAACCCATGATCTGCCCGCCGCCCAACGCCCCATCCCTGCTCCCTCCTAAAGGATTGCGGCTCGTGTGGCAGGCATTGCAATGCCCGAGTCCCTGTATGAGATAGGCACCCCGGTTCCACTCCTTGCTTTTGTCGCTTTTGGCTCGGTAAATACCTTCATCGAAGTACACGATCCGCCAAAGATAGATGAGCGGACGCAGGTTGAATGGAAAGCGGACCTGGTTCGGCGGATTATGTTGCTGGACGGGCGGCAGGGATTGGAGATAGGCAAAAATCGCGTTGGAGTCCTCGCGCGTGATTTTCGTGTATTCGGTATAAGGAAACGCGGGATATAGCGCGCTGCCATCCCTGCGCTTGCCCTCATGCAACGCGCGCCAGAAATCGTCTTCGCTCCAGAGGCCAATTCCGGTTTCCCGATCCGGCGTGATGTTGGGCGTAACGAATGTTCCGATCGGTGTATCGAGGTTGTGGCCCCCCGCATAAGGCTGGCCGGGCTGCGCCGTATGGCATCCCATGCAATTACCGATTTTTGCGAGGTAGGCGCCTCGTGCTTGCTGCCACTTCCGTTGAGCGGCAACATCTTCTGCCGCGTCCATTGCTACTGGCAATCCTTCATTCGCCGCCGGTAGGCTGATCGATACATTGATACCCAAACCGGTAAGTCCGGCCAGTGCGGCAACTGCGATAATTCGGTTCATTTCTGCTGGGTCGCCGGCCGAATAATGGTGCTGCAGCGCTTGGCAAGTTTTTGGGGGAGTGTTGCTGCAGGAGACCCTGGCCTGGGCGCTATTTCTGAAACGGGCTGGGCAGCCAGCCATTTCGCTACGCCAACGGCTTCTTCGGGAGCGAGCTGTTTTGCGATTTCCGACATACAGTCGGGTGTCTGGCCACGTATCAAGCCGCCGTTCTGCCAGTTGCCGAATTGAGCAATGATGTAAACACGCGGCAGACCCAGCAATCCGGGAATGAAAGGAGCGGTCCCCATCAAATCCTTGCCATGGCATTCTACGCACCCCGGAATATTTCGCGCGGCATCGCCCTCATAGATAAGCCTGCGAACGCGTTCAGCCTCCGCGGAGGATAAAGTCATCGGCTCTGGCGGAGGAAACGCCTGTTCCAGCGAGGCGAAGTAGACGGCCATCTCCTTCAGGTATTGATCGGGTAAACCTTTCAGCAGCCAAGCCATGGGCTGATAGTACCGTCGGCCATCCCTGAAATTGCGCAGCTGGTTGAAAAGGTAGCCTTCGGGTTTGCCCGCGATCCGGGGATAATAGGCATCCCTTCCTTCCTTATCCTCGGGTCCATGGCAGGCGACGCACGCTTTCACCCGCTCTACCATCGTGTTGGGAACCTTGTTCCCGGGAAGCTTGGCCGGTGGAATTGCCGTTGCCGTTGCCGAAAGGTTAAAAAACAGGCAAGTGATCAGCATGATCAAGAGAAAGGATCTCATCTGCGTACGTCTTTGTTCCCTGTCAGTTTTACTCAAACCGTTTTACTCAAACCCTCTGCGGGCTGGTTAAAATGGAAGGCCTGGAGCTTCCATCACCGCGCAAATTTCCTTACCACCGCCATGAGCTCGTCAATTGCCTCGTCACCCTTGCCGGACTTGATTGCGCCCTGCATGCAGCCGTGGGTATGGCTTTCCAGCAGCAGCATGGCAACTGCATCGAGCGCGGATTGCAATGCGGCTACCTGGTTGAGGATGTCAACGCAATAGCGATCTTCCGATATCATCTTGTTGACGCCACGCACCTGGCCCTCGATCCGGTTGAGGCGCTTGATCAAAGCCTCTTTGTCCGGTTGCACCACCGTGCGTGGCGCATGGCACGATTCCTTCTTATTTTGCGACTTCAAAACCGGCACCCTCGATTGCGTTCTTGAACTGCTCCGCGCCGGTTTTGCCAGCGTCATACTGGATCTTCACCTGTTTCTGTTCGAGGGAAACGTCTGCGTTTTGAACGCCCGGTATTTTCTCCAGGACGTTCTTCACGCTGTTGACGCACCCTTGACAGGTCATTCCATTTACCTTTATGACTTCTGTTTGCATTTCGCGACTCCTTTCAGTCAGTTGATTTGATGAACCGGTCACGCGCCAGCCCGCCATCGTTTCAGCAACAGTGAATTACTGACCACGGATACTGAACTCATTGCCATTGCCGCGCCTGCAATGACAGGATTCAGCAATCCCATCGCCGCAAGCGGTATGCCCAATACGTTGTAGATGAAGGCGAAGAACAGATTCTGGCGAATTTTTCTCAATGTCGCGCGGGAAAGCGAAATTGCATCCGCCACGCTCATCAAGTCATTTCGCATCAGCGTTATATCGGCCGCTTCAATCGCCACATCAGAGCCGGCTCCGATAGCAAAACTGACATCCGCCATAGCCAGGGCTGGAGCATCATTAATGCCGTCTCCCACCATTCCGACGCATCGCCCGCCTGCTTTCATTTCCCTGACTTGCGCGGCTTTTTCCTGTGGCAACACTTCTGCCCTATAGTCTGGAATACCCGCTTGCCTGGCAATGGCCGCGGCAGTGGCGGGATTATCTCCAGTCAGCATTACAACTTCGATATCCATTGCCCGCAGGCGATGGACGGCAGCGGCGGATGTGGCGCGCAGGCGATCCGCGATGGCAACATATCCTAATATCCGCGGCGAATTGCCGGGCAGGGCGGATAGGGCCACAACGGTTTTTCCGTCCGCCTGAAGCGCGTCTATCAGGCGTTGATCGACCACAGCTCCTTTCTCCGTCAGAAATTTGGGCGAACCAAGAAGGTATTCAACGTTATCGATAACTGCGCTGATTCCACTGCCGGTAATAGCGGTAAAACCTTTCATCGTCCCCGGTTGAACGCCCGCGCGAGCAGCGTACTCCACCACCGCTCTGGCCAAAGGGTGTTCAGACCCTTGCTCCAGCGTAGCTGCGGTCTGGATGAGGTCGTGTTCGGCAGTGCCGCCAACGGGAATAACGTCTGTTACCGTAGGTTCCCCCTCGGTCAGCGTGCCCGTTTTATCCACAATCAAGGTCCGAATTTTTTCGGCATGCTCCAGGGCGGCAGCATTCTTCACCAGCACGCCGGCTTGCGCACCCTGTCCCATTCCTACCATTATCGCGGTTGGCGTCGCTAACCCGAGCGCACAGGGACAGGCAATGACGAGCACTGCCACGGCGTTGACCAGCGCCGGAACAAAGCCGCCTGTGAGCCACCATGTGCCTGCAAAGGTGGCTGCGCTGACAATCACCACGATAGGCACAAATACGCCGGAAATCGTATCCGCCATCCTCTGGATGGGCGCCTTGGAACCTTGCGCTTCTTCGACCAGCCGAACGATGGCTGCGAGCTGCGTATGAGATCCCACGCTCGTGGCGCGGCACTTGAGCATACCCTGCCGATTCACGGTGGCGGCATAAA